>CALDHJ010000290.1 GCA_937941555.1 uncultured Granulosicoccaceae bacterium
ACGACCTGTTGCCGTCGGTACCGGACGGCCTGCTCGACGACGAGCGCCTGGCCCGCGATGTCCGCATCGAGGGTGATACGGGGTTGTATTATGTCGACGCACAGAACCTCGACATCCTGCTGCGCTGGCAACGCGCCGCCAACCGGCCCGCATTCGAGCCCTTGCCGGCTAAACAGTTGCCGGGTTTTCTCGCCCGCTGGCAGGCTTTCGGCAAGACCGCAACCACCGACCACCTGATCGACGCACTCGAACGTTTGCGCGGCTACCGCGCGCCCGTGAGCGTGCTGCTCGACGACTGCTTTGCGGCACGCCTGCCAGGTATCTCGACGCACCAGCTTGACGCCGCGTTCGCTGATCTCGGCATCGCATGGCACGGCCACAGTCGCCAACGCATCAGCCTGCAATACCCGGACGAAGCCGCGCTGCTGAACCCGCCCACCACCCCGGGCGTCACCCCGCTGCTGACCGGCTTCAGCGATGCGACGGCGGGCTACCGATTTCAGCAATTGCGCGACCACCTCCGCGACGCCGGGCACGAGGCCGAGCTCGAAACCGTTAACACCGCGTGGTGGCAAGCCGTGTGGCGCGGCCAGATCCATTCAGACTCGCTCGACGCCGTGCGGCGGGGCGCGGCGAATCGGTTCACTCTGACCGCACGCGACCACACGCGATCTCGCGTGGCGAGCGGTCGCCGCGCGATGCGCCAACACGCACGCGCCGCCAGCATCGGGTGGCCGGGTGTCTGGCGACGCACGCAGGATGTCGCCGCCGCAGCTGATCCGCTCGAGGCGCTGGAGCTGGCGCGCGAACGCGTGCACCTGCTGCTCGACCGTTACGGCCTGCTCAACCGTGACCTCGTCATGCGCGAAGCCGAAGACAGCAAGCACCCGCTCGCCTGGCGGCAAATCTTCCACGCGCTGCGCGTCATGGAGCTCGCGGGTGAGGTTGTGCAAGGGGTGTTCTTTGCCGAGCTGAGCGGGCCGCAGTTTGTCAGCGCGCAGGCGTTGAACCACCTGCGCCACAACACCGCGCCGCCAACGGTTTTCTGGTGTAACGCGCTCGACCCGGTCAGCCCCTGCGCGCTCGGCATCGACTGGCCCGAGCTGCCGCAGCGCCGACCGCAGAACCTGCTCGCCTTCAAGCACGGCGAACTCGCGCTGGTGATCCTGAACGGCGGCAAGCAGCTTCAGTTCGAGGTTGCGCCCGATGACGATGCCCTGCCCGCGCTGCTCGAACCGCTCGCCCACCTCGCCGCCCGCGGCCGCATCACCCTCGCCACGATCAACGACGAGCCCGCCGTGCAAAGCCCGTGGCTCCCCGCCATCGAGCGCACCCTGACCTGCCACCGCGACCACAAGGCCGTACAGATTCAGTCGGCCTAGGCCGGATAGCGCATCATTGGCCGCGTTGGCGCACACTCTGTCCACAAACGGGGACAACGCGCCGGGCAGCAGTTAGCGCGATGTGTCTTCTGCAACGGCACCCCGGCCGGTGACAGCCGGTGCGTCGGCGTTGCCTGTTTTCGCCTTTTTGGTTCCCGTCGGGGTGTTGATGCGCAGCAGCGTATCGGTAGCCTCACGGTTGAGCACCACGTCAACGAGCAGGGTCGTATTCGGGCGAAACAGCGCGTGTGCGCCGTCCGCTTGCGGTTTGGAGCTGTCGTGCACGACAAAATGCATCTTCTGGTAGTGCACGGTCGGCAGCGGCCCCGGCGCGGTCACATCAAAGACAAGCCTGGCCTTTTTCTTGTGCAGCTTCTTGTCGAAGTCACCGATTGCGCTGCAGTTGATCATCATCACCCGGCAGGCGGCGTCGGCGCTGTGGGTGTAGAAATGCGAGTTGAAGGCTTTGTCGAATTCAGCCGTGAGGCCCTTGTCGAGTGTGCCGTCCGGGTCGATCACGTAGAAATCGATGAAGAAGTCGGTGACGGGCGAATCGACATCATCGCGCACACGAAAGAAGAACTGCTGATACTGGTCCGCCGACTTGCCCTTCATGGCGCGGTAGTTCTTCGCGTTGACTTCGCGAAAGCGGCCGACCATCTTGAGGTAGTCAGCGTACTTTTCGACCTTCAAGGCCTCGAGCGCCAGTGTGCCCGGACCCTTGGCGGCGAGAAATTTCTTGTCCGCGGGGTTGATGATGCCGCCGTGGTTGAAACCCTCGAAGGCCGCGAAGGGAATTTCGTCGTACTTGTTCGTCGTGCCGGGGTTTTTCTTGTCCCAGACCACGATCGGCTCGTGCTTGCGCGCGCTCCTGGGCTGGAAATCGATTGTCACGTAGTCGGTGTTGAGCGAAGAACCGCAGATGCGAACAGTGCCGTCGGTGCCAGCCATGCTGCGCTTCTTGAGCAACTTGCCCTGGATGCCGCCGTAGCCTTTGGAGGCGGCCAACACGAAGGGATAACATCGCGCACGCTCGGGGATCGATTTCCGTTTGTCGAAGTAGCTGCCGTGGTTACCGTGCAAATCGTATCCCGAGAGCCACCACTGAAACGGGCTTGCGGGCTCGAGCCCTTGCAACACGCGCTTGCCGGACTCGAGAAAGTCCTCGGAGTGGCTGTTGCTGTTGAAGAAGGTCGAGCGCATCTTGCCGAGAAAGGACTGCCCCATGGTCGCGAGGTCCGAGCCGAAATTGGCCGGCGCGAACATCAGGAAGCGGTGTACTGGGCAGTCGAAATGTTTCGTCTTGTCTCGGCCGCTGCGCAGATAGAGCCTTTCGCGGCGAAGCGCAAGCCAGGACCGCACCACCAACGCGCCGGTGCTGTGCACCGCCACATCGATCCGCTCGCCCTTGAAGAGTCGCTGGTAGTCGGTCTCGAGCTTGTCGGCAAAGTCGACGAAGGTGGCGTCGTCGTCCATGCTGCTGTAGTCGAGCAGGTAGACGTCTTCCTCGGCGTACCCGCCGTGTTCGACAAAAAAGGTCTTGAGGCCGGTGAAACTCGTCGAACCGTCGGAGTATCCGTGCACGATCAACATTTTGGATGCCATGATGCCGTTCCTCTGAGCGTGGAATAGTGATTGTGCCGATGCACACGCACTCGGCGTTGTTGGTGTGTCTAAGGCGTTGACACCACCGTCGCATAGTCCCCGAGTGCGTCTTCACGAAAGGGGTAGGTACGGCGCGATGCATCGATGGCATCGCGCTCGATCTGAACCGTTCGCAGTGTCTCCTCAGCGCCGAACTCGATCGGAGACACTGTGTCGTCCACCCAGGGCGGGCACACGAAGGAGTGGCCCCACCCGGGTCCACTGCGGTTGACACTGAGCCAGTACACCTGGTTTTCAAGCGCCCGCGTGGTCGCGAAAGCCGGCCAGCTCGGCCAGCTGCCGTCTTGCGCAAAGGCCACCGGGTGCAGCACCACGTCGAGATCGTGCGCCCTCACGAGATCGTGAATGAACACCGGAAACCGCATGTCGTAGCAAATCACAACCCCGACCCGAAAGCCCTGGACCTCGAACACCAGACTGTGATCACCGCGGTCGAACCAGGCCTTTTCCGCCGACGCACCAAATTGCGCGACGTGGACTTTGTCGAAGTGCCCGATCACGGCGCCCTGCGCATCGATGGCCACCTGGCTGATGGTGTACCGACCCGCTTCGTCGACACGTGGCATGCCAAACACGACAGTGGCATTGATGTCGCGGGCCAGCGCCGCAAAAGCACCGACAGACGGCCCGTCCAAGCCTTCGGCAAGGGTGGGGAGCAGCGCAAACGCCGCGTCAGAATATTCAATGGTCGAGAGTTCGGGCAAAACGACCAGATCCACGCCTGCCTCGCGCTCGGCAGCCTCGCGCACCACGTGGCAAAGACGCTCGACATGGGCGGCTGTTGAGGCGCGGCTCAGGATGCCCTGCGCATCGCATTGGTAGACGAGACTTTTCATTGGCCTTGCCTCACCGCGCTCGCGGTGTGTACCCGGCAACGCGGCGTCCGACACGTCAAACTCGTGCGCAGCCGATGGCAATCAACGCGCAGACTCCGCGCGGTCACTTGAACCTCCGGCACCGCTGCCGGTTCGGCCGATCCACACATTGCGCTCGTCGCTTGGGTCCAAGGCTGTATTTTCATCTGTGCCATTGCCGCAAATCAAGAGCGCTTCGATCGGCGGCAGTGTCTCACCGGCCAACAAG
>CALDHJ010000291.1 GCA_937941555.1 uncultured Granulosicoccaceae bacterium
AGCCAATGCGTAGATCGGCTCATCGAGCATCGGTGCAATCCAGATCGCCGCTGAAATCATGCACAGGTTCAGCAGGATCGGCGTTGCGGCAGGCACGGCAAAGCGACCGCGGCTTTGCATCACGCCACCAGCAGCCGCCACAAGCGAAATGAAGAACACGTACGGAAAGCACAGCCGCAGCATGGCCACGGCCGGGTCATAACGACCGGAATCACCGACAAATCCCGGCGCAAACACCCAGACAAAGACCGGCGCAGCCACCGCACCGATAAGTGATACGACAAGCAACACCGCGCCGAGTGTGCCCATGACATGGGCCACCAGGTCGCGCGATGCGGTCGTATCGGGATCGGTGTCAGTCTCGGCAAGCACCGGTACGAAGGCGTGCGACACCGCGCCTTCGCCGAACAGTCGGCGAAAGAGGTTGGGAATGCGGAAGGCGACGAAAAAAGCGTCCGTCAGCGGCCCGGCACCGAAGGTCACGGCCACCACCAGATCCCGAACCAGCCCGGCAACGCGCGACGCCAGCGTCATGACACTCACCACCAGACCGGACCGCAACAGGCTATTGTCGGATTCGGCGGTCATGAGCCTTGGCGCATCAGGCGCGTGGTTATTGACATCGGGCGAAAATTCGCAAATACTAGAGAGCTTAGCTGCGAAAACAGAATTCGTCTGGAGACGACCTTGGCCAACACCGCACAAGCCCGCAAACGGGCCCGACAGGCAGAAGTACACCGCCAGCGCAACGCATCCATGCGTTCACGCACACGCACCAGCATCAAGAATGTGGTCAAGGCGCTCAACGGCGGCGACGCTGACACGGCTCGCGCGGCCTTCCAGGCCATGGTGCCGCAAGTCGACAGTCTGGTCGGCAAGGGCCTGCTGCACAAGAACACCGCTGCGCGCTACAAGTCTCGCCTGAACACGCGCGTCAAAGCGCTCGCCAGCTGATCGCTCGCGGCTTAATTCAGGCAGCATCAAAAAAACCGGCAGAAGCCGGTTTTTTTGTGTCCAGAGATCCCGCAGCGCCTTGATTCAATCGCCCGCGAGCGGCAGAACCAGGTTGTCGCGGTGCACGAGTTCGGGCTCCCGGACGAACCCCAATACGCTCTCGATATCGCGTGACGCCGTGCCGGCAATGCGCCGCGACTCATCGCTCGCATAGTTGCACAACCCGCGGGCCACTTCCGCCCCGCCCTCGTCGACTATGCGCACCAGGTCGCCACGCTGGAAGTCACCGCCGACCCCCACGACCCCGACCGCGAGCAGGCTCGAGCCGGCACCGCGCAGCACCCGGGCCGCACCCGCGTCGATCTCCAATTGCCCGCGCACATTCAACTGGCTCGCCAACCAGCGCTTTCTC
This sequence comes from uncultured Granulosicoccaceae bacterium, assembly GCA_937941555.1. Lineage (GTDB taxonomy): Bacteria > Pseudomonadota > Gammaproteobacteria > CALCKW01 > CALCKW01 > CALCKW01. The sequence continues at coordinate 1,367 of CALDHJ010000291.1, forward strand.
GCCACCAACGGTGCTTCCTGCGGGCTGAGCAGTGTGCCGAGCGCCTCGCCATCTCGGCACCGCTGCAGCACGCCGGGCTCGGCGCCACCGACGATCAAGGTCGCCGCCCCCGAGCGGGCCGCTTTTTCAGCCGCGAGAATCTTGGTCGCCATGCCGCCACTGCCGATTGCGGTCCCACTGGGCCCCGCCAACTGCCGCAACGCCGGGTCGCCCGCCCGCCCTCGACTCAGCAACGAGGCATCAGGGTTGTCCCGCGGGTCGCTGTCGTACAGGCCCGCCTGGTCGGTCAGGAGCGCGAGCACATCGGCATCGATCAGGTTCGCCACCAGCGCACCGAGCGTGTCGTTGTCGCCGAAGCGAATTTCGTCGGTTGTCACCGTGTCGTTCTCGTTGACGATGGGCAGCACACCCAGCGCCAGCAACTCGCGCAAGGTGCCGCGGGCATTGAGATAGCGACGGCGATGCGCCAGGTCGTCGTGCGTGAGGAGGATCTGTGCGGTCCGAATGCCGTGCCGTTCGAACTCGCTCTCGTAGGCCTGAACCAGCCCCATCTGCCCGACCGCGGCGGCAGCCTGCAGTTGGTGAAGCGCACGAGGCCGACTGCTGAGTCCGAGTCGCGCAACCCCCTCTGCTATAGAACCCGACGACACCAGAACCACCTCACAGCCGACCTGGCGAAGCGCCGCAATATCGGATGCGAGCGCCGACACGGCGCCACCGTCAAGACCGCGCCCGGCGTTGGTCAGGAGCGAACTGCCAATCTTCACGACCCAGCGACGGGCCTGTGGCATCTCACTGCGCTGCATCGGCCTCACTGCCATCGGGTGACGCGGGTTCGTCTGCCGCGGCCCGCGCCTCTTCAAGCGCGACCATGATCGCCTGACACAGTGCCGGGGTACCGTCCGCTGCAATCGCCGCCACACGGTACACCGGGCCATCCCAGTCGAGCGCGGCAATCACACGCTCTACGCAGGCGTCGAGCTCGTCTTGCGACAGCAGGTCGGTTTTGTTGAAGACCAACCAGCGTGGCTTGGACGCCAGTTCGCTGTCGTACTGCACCAGCTCGTCGATGAGCTTGGGCGCGGTTTCGGCCGGGTCGGAGCCATCAAAAGGCGCAACGTCCACCACATGCAGCAACAGCCCGGTGCGCGAGAGATGACGCAGGAACCGCGTGCCCAGGCCTTGCCCCTCGGCCGCCCCCTCGATCAGACCCGGGATATCGGCGACCACAAAACTGCGGTGCTGCTCGACGCGCACGACACCGAGGCTTGGGATCAAGGTCGTGAAGGGGTAGTCGGCGACCTTGGGTCGGGCCGCCGAAACAGCGCGTACAAAGGTCGATTTGCCGGCATTGGGATAGCCGAGCAGGCCCACATCTGCAAGCAATTTGAGCTCGAGACGCAGACGCCGCCGATCGCCTTCACTGCCCGGCGTGCTCTGGCGCGGGGTGCGATTGACCGAACTCTTGTAACGGGTGTTGCCCAACCCGTGGAAACCACCCTGCGCAACCAGCGCGCGCTCACCGGCACGAGTCAGGTCGGCAATGTTTTCGTCGGTGTCAACGTCGTATGCGACGGTGCCGACCGGCACGGGGACCACCAGATCCTCGCCAGAACGCCCGGTCATGTTGCGCCCGGCGCCGTTGCGGCCACGCTCGGCGGTGTAGGTTCGCATGTGGCGGAAATCGGCGAGCGTGTTCAGGTTTTCGGTCGCCTCAAGGTAGACGCTACCACCGTCTCCACCATCTCCGCCGTCAGGACCTCCGCGCGGAATGTACTTCTCGCGCCGAAAGCTCACGGCTCCTCCGCCGCCATCCCCGGCGATAACCTTTATCGTGGCTTCGTCAACGAATTTCATGGTGGTGGTGTCCAGGCAAAAAAAAACCCGCCGATTCGGCGGGTTTCGAGTCGTGCGGCCCGCCTGCGTCAGGCGCTGGCCGGCAGCACGTCGATGAATTTACGCTTCTTCGCACCGCGTACGGAAAACTGCACGTGGCCATCAGCCTTGGCGAACAGCGTGTGGTCCTTACCGCAGCCGACGTTCTGACCGGGGTGGAACTGGGTGCCGCGCTGGCGAACGAGGATGTTGCCGGCAAGTACGGCTTCACCACCGAACTTCTTGACGCCGAGGCGTTTACTCTCGGAATCGCGTCCGTTGCGCGTGGAGCCTGCTGCTTTTTTGTGTGCCATGTCTGCGTCCGTCTTGTGTGTGGAGAGATGCGCGTTCGCGCTCTCAGCCCACGATGGATTCGATTTTGAGTTCGGTGAAGTTCTGGCGGTGGCCCATCTGCTTGCGATGGTGCTTCCGGCGTCGGAACTTCACGATCTCGATTTTCTTGGCGCGACCGTGAGACAACACAGTGGCCTGCACCTTGGCGCCATCGACCAGCGGAGCACCGACTTTCACGCCGTCGTCGCCGGACACCAGCAGAACCTGGTCGAGCTCAATGCTGTCGCCTTCGCTCACAGCGAGTGTTTCGACGCGCAAGCGATCACCAGCTGCTACGCGGTACTGTTTTCCGCCTGTTTTGATTACCGCGTACATGTCGGGTATCTCTGCACTTTCATAAATCAAGCCCTACATCATATCGCTTGATGGGCGAATCGTCAATAAGGCGGAACGTCAGCATTCCCCGTGCATCGGACAGAGGGTAGACTGGCGCGCCCGCTCGACGCCTCACCGCTACCCGAATGAACATTGACGCGATCAACGCTCTCATCGCCGAAGACATGGTTCAGGTGGATGACTGCATCACGGCGCGCCTGGCGTCCGATGTCGCGCTGATCAACCAATTGTCAGGTTACATCATTGGTGCAGGTGGCAAACGGCTGCGCCCGCGGCTGCTGCTGCTCGCGGCACACGCCTGTGGCCACCGAAGCGAGGCAGCCCAAACCGCCGCTGCGATCATCGAATTCATCCACACCGCGACCCTGCTCCACGATGACGTCGTCGATGAATCGAAGCTGCGGAGAGGCCGGGAGACCGCGAATGAGCGATGGGGCAATGAAGCTGCCGTGCTGGTTGGTGACTTCCTCTACTCGCGCGCCTTCGAGATGATGGTCGATATCGGCAGCATGCGTGTGATGGCGATCCTCGCGGGCACCACCAACACCATCGCCGAGGGCGAGGTGCTGCAGCTGCTGAATATCAATGACGCAGACACCACACGCGACCGCTACTGGCAGGTCATCGAGGCCAAGACGGCGATACTGTTCGAAGCCGCAGCCCGCATCGGTGCCGTACTCGCCGAGCAGCCCGAGCCGATCGAGAACGCCCTGGCACGCTACGGCTCACACCTCGGCCGAGCCTTTCAGCTTGTTGATGACGCGCTGGACTACAGCTCTGACAGCGACACGCTCGGCAAGGAAATCGGCGACGACCTCGCCGAGGGCAAACCGACAATGCCGCTGCTGATCGCCATGGAGCGCGGCACCGCCGACGAACAGCACACCATCAAGCAGGCCATTGAAAACGGCGGGCGCGACAAGATCGACGACATACTCGCGATTATCGCGCGCACCGGTGCGCTTCTCGAGACGCAGAAGCTTGCCGAGGCCGAGGCACAGGCTGCGGTCGAAGCGTTGGCGGCGTTGCCGGACACGCCCTACCGGGAAGCGCTGTCCAGCCTTGCCCTCTATTCGGTTGGCCGAGACCACTGACAGCGCGATCGAGCGCGTCAGTTGCGGCGTCGAACGAGCCCCACCGCGGCAACCGCGATGACCAACAGCGCGAATGGCGACACCGGCTCAGTCGGTGGCACCGAGCCCTGAACCTCCGGAAACCGCAGACCGTCGCGCGGCAGCAGACCGGCGGTGGAAAACGCAAGCTGACGACCTGACGGCGCCGCTTTGAAGCATCCGCGTGTGAACCCGGCCTGGATGGTACGTACGGTGCAATCGCTCATCTGGAGACTGGCACCGCGCCGCACAGTCGCGTCCATGAGCAGACCCTGCGCCGCACAGGCACTCTGCTGGTCGTGGCTCGCACCGAGTGAATGGGCCAGCTCGTGCGCAAGTGTTACGAGCTCAAGGCGAGTACGCGAGACACTGACATCGTGGCCGCTGGGGTCACAAACGCCACCGGTATAAGCGAGACCCATGCGCCGGTCGGACAATTGTGCGCCGCTGAACAGGTGCACAGCACCAACACCCTCGGGCAACGTCTTGTCGGACTGCCGGTAGCGTCGGAACGCGAGCAGCAGTTCGGCGAGGGATCCTTCGGTGTGCCGCATCGGGTCGCGCTCCGGGTCGGCCAGCACACGTGCTGCGACCAATTCCACACCGAGCCCGAGTTGCTCCCGATACAGGCCATCAAGTTGATTGACCAACGCCACCGCCCGCCGGCGCCCGAATCCGTCGAAGGCTTCGTCATACGCCGTGTCGACAACGACCGCCAGCGGCAATACCCGTGTCACCGCCTCGAGATCAGGGGGTATCGTTTGCAGGGATTCGACCCACAACAGACCCGATGGCCTGCGATCGATTGCAAAAAGGGTGTCGCCGTGCCGCACAAGGCCAAATGCCCAACCGCCTGTCTGGTCGAGGCTCAACCGCGCCCAACTGTCTGGCGCATCGACCACCGAACCGACCAGATGCTCTGTGCCGGAAGCAGCCAAATCGGCCGCCGAAGCACTGCGCTCCAAGGTCAGATCGAGCTGCCGGCCATCAAAGCGCAAGGCAATGTCGAACGCCCCGTCAATGTGCGAGACAGCGAGCTCTGCGGGACTGGATACCGCAGAGACAGGCACGCAGACAAACGCGGCGGCTGCCGCCAGTGTCAGTGTCCGAAATGCAGAGATGAGGCCCACACAATTGCCCGCTTGACTCGAGCCTCACACACTAATTTCAGACCGAAATCTGCAACTTGTGCCTTCTCACAAAATGGTACAAATGGGCTACGAAGAGGATAAAACTGCGCGCTCTTTCACACTTCAGTCGAGCGGCGCGTCTCGCGACTGCGTGAGTGCAAGGCCGTCGACCGACCATGCACCGACCCGCGTGCGAATCAAGCGCAGCGTCGGCAGTCCGACTGACGCGGTCATGCGCCGAATCTGGCGGTTGCGGCCCTCGCTGAGCGACATCTCGATCCAGGACGTCGGAATCGCCTTGCGAAAGCGCACCGGCGGATCGCGCGGCCACAGCCACGCGGGCTCCGAAATCCGCTTTGCGCGGCAGGGCCGTGTCGGACCATCTTTCAATGTGGGCCCGGCTTGCAATAGTGTCAACGCCTGTCGATCGACTTCGCCTTCGACCTGAACAACGTAGGTTTTCCACTTCTTCGCTTTCGGATGCGTCAGTCGTTGCTGCAGCGCACCGTCGTTGGTCAATACCAGCAGGCCTTCGCTGTCACGATCGAGCCGTCCGGCCACGCGGTATCCCGGCAGTGACAGGTAGTGGGCGAGGCCCGGGTGACCGTCCGCATCGGTAAATTGACTCAGCACCCCCCAGGGCTTGTTGAACAACACCACTTTCGCGGGCGGTCGACGAACCGGCGTGTTCATGCGGCAATCCGCTCCTCGAGCCGATTGACAGAATCACCATCAACCCCCAACGATCGATACAACGCGAAGCGCTCTGCCTGCGGGGCAACCGTACCGACCAACGCCACATCGACACCGGGCACGCTGCCAAGCTGGGTCAGCGACAGGGACACATCCACCTGCTCACGGTGGGTTCTCAGCGCCTCGGCGAGAGTGGACGCATGGGGCAATCGTGAACGGGCCACCGCATCCAGATTGGCATACAAGGTCTCGACATCGCCCCAACGGCGCAACAACCGCGTGGCGAGGTGACGTGTCATCCCCGGCACAGCCGGCACATTGTCTGCAGCATCCCCACACAGTGCCAACAGGGACGGCAACTGGTGCGGCTTGAGCCGCAGTTTTTTGCACGCCGCGGAGTAGCTCAACCGCTGATCCGCGGACAGGTTCCAGAATTCATCGCCGGGTTCGAGTAGCTGCAACAGGTCGCGGTCTGCACTGACGATGACCACTGCGATCGCACTATCGCGCGACTGTCTTGCCAGGGTTGCAATAATATCGTCAGCTTCGAATGCCGGACTCGAGAGACCGGCCAGCCCAAGCTGTCGAACCACCTGCTGCGCCCGCACCCGCTGGGCAACCATGTGCTCTGGCACCGCTGGGCGATGTGCCTTGTAAGGCGGATAGCGATGACGGCGTTCGAGCTGGTCGCGCGGTCCGTCGAATGCACACACGATCCGTGACGCACCACGCTCGCACACGCGGGCGAGGCTGTCGATCAAGCCTAGCAACGCACCGCAGGGCTGCCCATCCTGATCGCAGCGCGACTCGCCGTGAAAGCGCTCGCCGGCGTAGAGAAAAATCGAGGCATCGACCAGGTACAAGCGGCCGTCGATCGCCTTCAGCGGACTACCTTGATCAGTTGATTGGCGTCCAACTGACCATCGGGGTAAAGGCCGTTGATCAGACGCAGCCGCTGTTCGGCAAAGGGCCCGAGCGCCTTCTCATCGGCAAGCGCGGCGAAATCCTGTCCAGCACGGACGCGGCGCAGGTCGAGCCGCCGGGCTTTGGCGAGCTCTCGGCCCTTCGCGTCGAGGCGATCCAGACTTGCAGCGATCTGGCGAATATCCGGTGTCAGCAACTTGAGCTGTGCGGGATCGGCCGTCGCACCGGTGAAGGTGAACGCTTGATCACCGCGCACCCAGGTGGTCATGAGCGCCGGTCCGGGTTTTCCCCAGGGGGTCTTGGGTACATTGATTCGGGATTCGAAACCGCGCATTCCGTTGGAGGACACAGCACGCCCGGAGACCGGTCCACCGACCAGTTTCTGCTGCACGTCCTGCGCCGAACGCGCGCCGTCGAGTGGCGCGATGCTGAGCTCCATGTAGCCGGTCTTGTCCTCGCGAAAGAAGATCAGCCGGCTCGGGCTGTTCTGGATTTTCCAGCCATCGACTGCCTTGACCGTGAGATCGAGCGGCAGGTGGTAGAAGGCGTTATCGCGGATGATGCCCTCTGCCTCGCTCTCGCCGAACACCATGCCGTCGATCATGTTGAGGTAGCGTTCGCGCCCGTCATCGGTGGAACCAGCAACGAAGCGCTTGGCCGCCCGCACCACCTCCTGCAACCGCGTGTCGTTGTCAGGGTGCGTTGCGAACACGCCGTGGTAGCGCCGTGGCTCGCGCCCTTCTGCCACGGCAAGCTCGCGGTCGAACAGCTCCTGGTCCTTGAGCACGCGCACAACCTCGATCATGCGTTCGGGATCGCGGCCGGTGTTCGCGAGGTATTCCGCGCCCAGCCGATCGGCTTCGAGCTCATGCTTGCGCCCGTATCCCGACACCAGCGCCTGCGAACCGGCCGAAATCAGGTCGTTGTAGGCGCCATCAGTGCTCGCGGCCAGGACCACACCGAGCAACCCGGTGACGCTTTGCGCGCTTTGCTGGCGCACGCCATGGCGCGCAGTCACGTGCCCGACTTCGTGCCCCAGCACGCCGGCGAGCTCTGCCTCGGAGTTGAGGTAGGCCATGATCCCGCGTGTCACGTAGATGTAGCCGCCGGGCAAGGCAAAGGCGTTGATGTCGGCGCTGTCGACAACCGAGAAGGTGAAGGGCAGTTCCGCACGGTGGCTCTGGCGCGCGATCGCCTGACCGATGCGGTCGACATAGGCCTGGAGCTCGGGGTCGTCGTAGAGCGGATACTGTTTGAGTATCTGCGGGTGCTGGCTCGCCCCGAGCGCAATCTCCTGCTGCTCGGACATGAGGACCAGATCCCGGTCACCGGTTACCGGGTTGACTGAACACCCGACAGCCGCACACAGCAGCGCGAACGCTGCTCCCACACGAATACCCATTTGATACCCCTCGACGCGTGTTCGCATGACATTGTATCGCCGTTCAACCGGCGGCTACGCACCCCCTGTCGGCATTGCAACCGGCACAAAAAAAGGGCGCTCAGAAGAGCGCCCTTTCGACCGGTTGTCGCGTGTGGGTGCTTTACTTGGACCCGAAACGGCGACGGAACTTGTCGACCTGACCGGCTGAATCAACGATCTTCTGCTTGCCAGTGTAGAACGGGTGACAGTTCGAGCACACTTCAACGTTCAGCTCTTTGCCGAGCGTGGAGCGCGTCTGGAAAGTGTTGCCGCAGCTGCAGGACACGTCGATGTCGGTGTAGTCGGGGTGAATATCGGCTTTCATGTCCCCTGATCCTTACTCTTTGCGAATCGCCCAGTATATGGTTCGCACTGATGACTTTCAAGCCCTGCCTTTACTCAGGCAGAAAGGCCGCGACCACATCGTTGAGCCAGCGATAGCCCAAAGGCGTACAACACAGGCGGCCTGACGGCAGCGGTTCGACCAACCCCCGCGCCACCAAGGTCCGCCAGACGGTATCCAACTGCGTGATCGGCTGCGCTGTCGCCAGCGGATACAACTCGGCTTCAACCCCGCGAGTCACACGCAGCGCGTTGAGCATGAACTCGAACGGCAACTGCGCCGGCGCGATGCGGGACGCCTCGGCGGTCTTGAGGGCCGAACCGAGGAAGGTGTTCGGGTGGCGGTGTTTCCAGCGCCGCTCGATCTCGCCGGTGTCGAGGGTCAGCTTGCCGTGTGCGCCCGCGCCCACCGCGAGATAGTCCCCGAAGCGCCAGTAGTTGAGGTTGTGCCGGCATTGTCGCTTCGGTGTCGCGTAGGCCGACACTTCGTAACGCGCAAACCCCGCTTGCTCGAGCAACTCGACCCCGCAGTCCTGCATCTCGGCCAACGCATCGTCGTCAGGCAAGCCCGTGGGTGGCTCGGCGGCAAAGCGGGTGTTGGGTTCAAGCGTGAGCTGGTACCAGCTTAGGTGTTCCGGCGCCATATCGACGGCCGCTTGCAGCTCAGCCAGTGCCGCATCAACCGACTGATCGGGCAAGCCGAACATCAGGTCGAGATTGACGTTATCGAAGCCGGCATCGCGCGCCATGGCAAATGCCCCCGCGGCCTCCTGTGCAGAGTGGATACGACCGAGTCGCGCGAGTCGCTCGTCATCGAGGCTCTGCACACCAATGGACAGCCGGTTGACCCCTACGGCGCGATAGCCTGCAAAACGCGCTGCCTCCGCGGTGCCCGGGTTGGCTTCGAGCGTGATCTCGGCCTCGGCGCCCAATCCACAGTGGTGATCGATTGCCGCGAGAATGCGGCCGACCGCATCAGCGCTGAAAAGCGACGGCGTGCCACCGCCGATGAAGACGGATGCAACCCGCCGGCCGGGCGCACGGGATGCCTCCTCGGCAATATCCCCGAGCAACGCCTCGAGGTATCGCGCCTCCGGCAATTCGCCACGCAATCCGTGGCTGTTGAAATCACAGTACGGACACTTCTGCACACACCAGGGCAGGTGCACGTAGAACGCCAGCGGCTGCTCAGAGACCGACAAGGTCGACGAGCTTTGGCAGGAACGACTGCAGTGCCCGCGCACGGTGGCTGATGCGCTGTTTTTCCTCGGGTGCAAGTTCAGCCGCGCTGCAGTCGAGGCCGGCCGGCTGAAACAGCGGGTCGTACCCGAAACCGTGTTCGCCGCTCATACCCTGCATCACAAGCCCACGCCATTCGGCAGAGACGATCAGCGGGGCTGGGTCCACGGCGCTGCGGACAAACACGAGGCTGCAATGAAACGCCGCGCCGCGCTGCGCCACAGGCACACCTTCCAATGCAGCAAGCAATTTTCGGCAGTTGTCTGCGTCTGCGGCCCCCGCGCCGGCATAGCGCGCCGAGAACACACCCGGCGCCCCGTCGAGCGCATCGACCCGTAACCCCGAATCGTCCGCCACAGCGGGCAGACCGCTGGCGACCGCCGCGTGTCTGGCCTTGATCAAAGCGTTCTCGACAAAGCTCAAACCGTCCTCGACCGCTTCTTCGGTCAGGAAGTCGCTCTGCGCCAGCACGCTCACGCCACTGGCTGCGAGCTGAGCAGACAGCTCGCGCACCTTGCCGGCATTGCCCGTGGCGAGGACGAGTTTCACGAGCTCGCCAGCGCCTCACGCTGCAGCGTCTGCAAGGTGGTTGCGCCTTGCTTGGCGAGGTCGAGCATCTTCAGCAGTTCGTCATGGCGAAAAGCATGGCCCTCGGCTGTGCCTTGTACTTCGATGTACGCACCCGCATCGTTCATGACCACGTTCATGTCGGTCTCGGCCTGCGAATCCTCGGCGTAGTCGAGATCGAGCACGCACTCGCCGTTGTAGATGCCCACCGACACCGCCGAGACCATGCCCATCAGCGGGGAGCGCTTGACCTTCTTGCGCTCGATCAAACCCTGAACCGCATCGCTCAATGCAACCCATGCCCCGGTTATCGAGGCCGTGCGCGTGCCGCCATCAGCCTGAATGACATCACAGTCGAGCGACACCGTGCGCTCGCCCAGAGCTTCGAGATCAATCGCCGCTCTTAGCGATCGCCCGATCAGACGCTGGATTTCCAGTGTGCGGCCACCCTGCTTTCCGGCGCTCGCCTCACGCCGATTGCGGTCGTTCGTCGCGCGCGGCAGCATGCCGTACTCGGCCGTCACCCAACCCTGTCCCTTACCCCGCAGAAACGGCGGTATGCGTTCCTCCACCGATGCGGTGCAGATCACCTTGGTGCGCCCGAAGCTCACCAGAACCGATCCTTCGGCGTGACAGTTGACGTTGCGCTCGAAACGGATTTCTCGCAATTGATCGGCGGTGCGGCCACTGGGGCGCATACAAAATTCTCCAGAGTTGGGCGAACCCGAGGCAACACGCCACCGCTAGGCGACGGGATCGCTCGCCGGCCACCCATATGATCTGCGGGTGACAATGGGCGAACAGGAACCGACGCCAGCGGGCAGCAGTGAATGGCCCGAGGGCTGTGAGGGTCGACAGAATTCGACTGGGGCGCGATTATAGCGCGACTCAGCGCCGGCCCACGATTCAGTCCGCCCGCCACCCAATTCCTCTCAACCCAACCACTCAAACAATCGGCCCACGCAATGCTCAACAGCATGACTGCCTTCGGCAACGCCCGCGCTCCCTGGTCAGGGGGAGAGCTCAATGTCGAAATCCGCAGCGTCAACCACCGCTACCTCGACATCACGATCAAGGCGCCAGAGGGCGTTCGCGCGATCGAACAGGACATCCGCGAGACCATCTCCAAGCGCTTCAAGCGCGGCAAGGTCGAATGTGCCATCCGCATTGACCGTGGGCAGAGCGGCGGCCACGACTTCACTGTCAACACCGATGCCGTTGACGCCCTGGGCCGCGCCTTGCAACAGGTCGCGGGCATACTCGGCCAAGACGGGAATTACACACCCGACCCCGCACGCGTACTGTCCTGGCCTGGTGTCTTGACTGCCCCAACCGAAGACCCCGACACCCTGCAGGCGCTGGCTCTGGAATCTGTGAACACCGCTCTCAAGGCCGCGTCGGCCCACCGAGCACGGGAGGGGGCTGCGATCAGCGCGCACCTCAGCACGCGCAACGCCGAGATCGCGACGCTGATCGATCAGCTCGGAGCCCGACGGCCAGCGGTCCTGGCACACCAGCGCGCACGCCTCGAGGCCCGACTGAGCGAATTCGATACCGAAGTGGACCCGTCCCGCCTCGAGCAGGAACTCGTGATCGCGGCCCAGAAGCTCGACATCGACGAAGAACTCGAGCGGCTAAAAGCCCACGTGGCCGAACTCACGCAAGCCCTAGACAAGCGCGAGCCGGTCGGTCGGCGCCTGGATTTTCTGATGCAGGAATTCAATCGCGAGGCCAACACGGTCAGCAGCAAGTCCAATGACCGTGACACCACGGCACTGGCGGTCGACCTGAAGGTGTGCATCGAACAGATGCGTGAGCAGGTGCAGAATGTCGAGTAGCGGTTGCCGGGTTGGCTGCGCGCTGATCAGGCGACGATTCGGTTCCGCTCGGCGTCGTTCAACGGCCGCGACGCAGCCTGGTGCAGCGGGAAAGACATGACCGCCCGCAAGCCCGGGTTGTTGTCATAGAGCGCCACTTCGCCGTGGTGCATGTGCACAATGGCCTTGACCACACTCAGCCCGAGGCCGTTGCCAGGCGAATTACGTTCGTATTCAAGCCGGTAAAAGCGCTGAAAGACACGTTCTCGTGCCGAAAACGGGATGCCGCTACCGCGGTCTTCAACAAAAATCTCCACCGACTGCCGGTCAGCTGAGACTTGCATACCCAGGGTCAACGACCCACCCGAGGCCCCGTATTTCAGCGCGTTGTCGAGCAGGTTGCTCACCGCTTGCGCCATGAGATGGCGGTCACAACCAAGCTCCGCTTGACCGTGGTTGACCAGTGACATATCAAGGCCACAGTCTTCGGCGAGAGGCGAATAGAGCTCGTACAACTCTTCGAGCAAGGGCCCGACATCGACCGTGCCGAACCGTGTCTGCTGCAGCCCGGCCTCCATCCGCGCGATGCTCAGCAGCGCGTTGAAGGTCTCGATCAGTCCATCGGCGTCCTGGATGCCCCGGTCAAGCGTTTCGGCAACGGCCTGCTTGTCCATGTTGTCGAGGGAGGCGACATCGAGGCGGTTACGCAAGCGTGTCAATGGGCTGCGCAGATCGTGGGCAATGTTGCTCGTGACCTCCCGCATGCCGCTCATGAGTTCCTCTATGCGGCTCAACATCAGGTTGATGCGCGAGGACAGTTGATCAAATTCGTTGCCGTCATTGGTGACACGCAACCGACGAGACAAGTCTCCCTCGATGATGTCTCCCGCCGCGCGACTGATGCCATCGACCCGCCGGATCACCGACGCACTCGCCCACACCCCCGCGGCCAGTGCGACCAGCAGGCAGACACCGAGCGACGCCATGACGAGCAAACTGAAATAGCTCGAGAGTGAGAGTTCGTCGGTGATTTCGTGCGCGATGTAGAGTGTCAACCCGTCGTCCAGGTCGGTGATGGCAACCCGAACCGGGAGCTCCTGATCGAGACCCTCAGGCACGGTATCGACCAGCGCCGACAACGCCATGGTCACGTACTGTTGTTGCCCGGACGCGGTGGTGCCGGCATCGGCCAGCCGGCTGTCTTCGCGGTTGGCGAGATAATAGAAGCGCCCGAATTCATCTATCTGATTGCGCTGTTGAATGGCATTCATCAGCTGCGGAAGAGAGCCCGATTGATAGAAGCTGATCAACAGGTCCGACTCGAGCCTCAGGCGCGAGTCCACCAGCGACTCGATCCGGTCTCCGAGCGCGCGCTGGGTGCCGAACATCGCAAGCGCCACCAGCAGGGTGAACAGACACAGCAGCGTCAGCGCAAGGCGGAACGTCGTGGTCTTGAGTAACCGCGAGGCCTTGAGAAAGACGGTGTGAGAAGAAAATGACGACACGGCGTAGATCGACCTTCGCGCAAGCACGTTTACGGGCACCTGCCCAATCCGGGTTTCGGATCAGCCCTGTTTATAGCACTGCAAACAAAGCAAGCGAGAGTCGCGCCAACGGCAACCGGTGTTGACCGGCGTTATTCGACCTCTGTCGCGCTGGCCGGATCGACCAATTTGTAGCCTGCACCACGAACGGTTTGCAGCATGGCCGAGTCAAAGGCCTTGTCGATCTTGCTGCGCAACCGGCTGATCTGGACATCGATCACATTGGTCTGCGGATCGAAGTGATAGTCCCAGACGTTCTCGAGCAACATCGTGCGGGTCACCACCTGCCCTTCATGGCGCATCAGGTACTCGAGAAGGCGAAACTCGCGCGGCTGCAGGTTGATCAGCGAGTCGCCTCGCCACACTTTGTGCTTGAGCAGGTCGAGCTTGAGATCGCCGACCTGCAACTGCATGGCGGTGTGTTCGGGATTGGCGCGGCGAACCAGTGCCTGCAATCGGGCGTCGAGCTCATTGATCGCGTAGGGCTTGGTCAGGTAGTCATCGCCACCCGCGCGCAGACCGGCGACTCGGTCGTCGACCGCGTCGAGCGCGCTGAGAATCAGAACCGGCGTATTGACGCCCTGTCGGCGCAGCTCTTCGATCACGGACAAACCGTCGCGCCGGGGCAACATGCGATCCACGACCAACGCGTCATAGGCGTTATCGCGGCCCATTTCGAGGCCTTCGTGCCCGTCTTTGGCGTGATCGACACTGTGGCCACCGTCGGCCAGTCCCTTTACCAGGAACCCAGCTGCTTCGAGGTCGTCTTCAACTACAAGTATTCTCATAATGTTGGTAATCGTAGTGAGAGTGGGTGCGCAACATGATGACTAAACAGTAAGGCGAACTTTTCATGGCCCAATTGGCTCAGAGATCACCGAATTCAATTACCTGCGAGGACAGTACGGTGACAACGAATATCGATTCGGTCAACTCTGCTCCAATCAAAACAGCCGGCGTGGCCGATTTATTCGCCCTGAAGGGCATACTTGCATTTACCATTCTAGCAGTGGCGACCCTGATGTCCCCCGTCCAGGCACTCACCGCCGTGCCGGATTATGCAACTCTCGTGGAACAACAGCGTCCGACTGTTGTCAAAGTCAGTGCCCGCAAGACGGTTCAGGCGACTAATCGTTCGCAGCCTGATCAACGCGGCCAACAACGCAGCTTCCCCGGGCCGCGCCAGGCACCGGCCCAGGGACTGGGATCGGGCGTTGTCATATCGCCTGACGGCTATATCGTGACCAACCACCACGTAATCGATGGCGCCGACTCGATTGTGGTGTCTTTCTACAACCGCGAGGAACACACGGCAGAGCTGATCGGCTCCGATCCACGTACGGATCTCGCGCTACTGAAAGTCGACACCGATCCGCTCAAGGCCGCCACACTCGGCGACACCAGTGCGCTGAAAGTCGGACAGTGGGTTATCGCCATCGGTGCGCCCTTCGGTTTCGACTTTACCGCGACGCAAGGCATTATTTCCGCACTCTCGCGCAGCCTGCCGAGTAACGACAGCAACTATGTCCCGTTCATCCAGACGGACGTCGCCGTCAACCCCGGCAACTCGGGTGGCCCGCTGTTCAACACTGCAGGTGAAGTGGTCGGTATCAACTCCCAGATATACACCCGCTCGGGTGGATTCATGGGGCTCTCGTTCGCGATCCCGTCAAACGTCGTCATGAACGTCACCGACCAACTGCGCACCAAAGGCTATGTGAGTCGCGGCTGGCTCGGCGTCACGATTCAGGAAGTCGATCAGGCGCTGGCGGAGAGCTTCGGCATGGACACACCGCGGGGCTCGTTGATTGCCGAAGTCGTCGCCGACGGTCCGGCAGAACAGGCACAGCTGCAGGCCGGTGACATCATATTGTCCTTCAACGGCTCCGAGATTCGCCGCTCGGCAGAATTGCCAGCTCTGGTCGGCACCGTCATCCCGGGCGATACGGTTGATGCCGTCATTCTGCGCGGCGGCGAAGAGCAGGTACTGGCGATCAAGATCGGCGAGCTCGCTGGAGACAAACAGGTCGTTGCGGGCTCGACGCCCGAAAGCACCGGCCTTGGCGTGCGGGTGCGGGCGCTCGACGCCAACGAAAAGAGCGAGCGCGCTCTCGAGCACGGCGTCTTGATCGAATCGGTCGAACCGGGCAGCCTCGCCGCCAACGCAGGCCTGCAGGCGGGGGATGTGCTGCTTGAGTTCAACGGAACGACCCTGCACTCGGCGCAAGACCTGAAAACCGCACTCTCTGACGCAAGAGACCGGGAATCGGTTGCGGCGCGGATCGACCGCGAGGGCAACAGCCGCTTCATTCCGCTGCGAATCAAGTAACAACGCACCACGCTTCGGTGGCACATTGCCACCGGAGTGCCTGACACACCGAACCTACCCCACCGCTTGTGTGTATTGCCATGCCTGTTGCAGCATGATCGCCATGGACGCAACAGACCCAAACGGTTGGCACCCGTTCTCCCCTTCCGCCGCGCAGAACGCAGGCCCGATTTTCGATCAGCTTCTACCGCGCCTCGCGCCAGGCTCACGGGTCTTCGAAATCGGCAGTGGCACCGGGCAACACGCGGTCCACGCCTGCACCCGCCGCGCCGATCTCGTCTGGCAGCCGAGCGAGCGCCCCGAGGCGTTGAGTGCGCTCCGCGACAACCTCGAACGTCACCCGACGCCGGGCGTACAGCCCGCCATCGCATACGACACGCGAACACCCCTGGCCGCCTGGCCACCATTGGATGCGGTCTACACCACCAATACCTTGCACATCATGCCGCCAGCGGCGGTGGCGGCACTCTTTGCCTCACTGACAGACATGCTGCAACCTGAACAGGCTTTTTACAGCTACGGACCTTTCCGGTTTCCGGCACAGCCGCTAGTCGCGAGCAACGAGGCCTTTGACGCGAGCTTGCGCCGCGATAACCCCGATCAGGGGTTGCGCTCAATCGACTGGTTGACCGCGCTCGCCGCAGACGCTTGCGTGGTGCTCGAAGAGGCGCTCGAGCTGCCGAGCAACAATCACTTGCTGATCTGGCGACGGTTTGCGCCATCGTCAAATTCGATTTGAATCAGTGCGAGGTCGGCTCTCAGTAGCCTGGCGTGTTGCGTTCGACCCAACGCGTCTCGCCAGACGCTAGCGTTTCCTTCTTCCAGAAGGGCGCGCGTGATTTGAGTTCTTCCATGAGGAAACGGCAGGACTCGAACGCGGCCTTTCGGTGTGCGGACCAACACGCGCACAACACGATCGGCTCACCCACCCGCACTTCGCCGACCCGGTGCACAATCACACAGCCAAGCAAATCCCACTTGGCAACCGCTTCCCGTTCGATGGTTTCAAGTGCGCCCTCGGTCATGCCCGGGTAGTGTTCAAGGGTCATCGCGACCACCGCATCACCCTCGTTGTTGTCGCGCATCGAGCCGATGAAATTGGCGCATGCGCCGACCGCACCCGCCTCGAGCGAGGCCCGCTCGTACTCTGCGATTTCCGCCCACGGTGAAAACGCCTCGGCGCAGAGCTTGATCGTCACCTCAGCCCCCAGTTACCGGCGGGAAAAAGCCAACTTCGTCACCGTCGCTGACCGGATAGTCGAGACCGGCCGTGGTGTGGTTGACCGCCGCGAGCACCTCGGCGGGTGGTTGTGCGCCGGCACTCGCCTGCGCCCACACATCGCCCACAGTCGCAACGCCGTCAGAGGGTAACTCCATTTCGGCCTGGCCAATCTGCTCTCGCAAGCTGGCGAAAAATCGGACTTTGATCGGCATGGTGAATTCCGGCACAGGGTTGCCAGAGGGTACTATCATGGCGCCCCACAGAAAACCGATCGAGCCGACCCATGAGCGATCTCACCCACTTTGATGCAGACGGCCAGGCCCACATGGTCGACGTCGGCGCCAAGGACAGCACCCACCGCGTCGCCGTCGCGCGCGGCGTGATTCGCATGGCCCCGGACACGCTGGCGCTGATCCAGAGCGGATCGCACAAGAAAGGGGATGTGATCGGCATCGCGCGCATCGCCGGCATCATGGGCGCTAAGCGCACCGCCGACCTGATCCCGCTGTGTCACCCGATCGGCCTGACCCGCGTCGCGGTGGCGTTCGAGTTCGATGCGGCAAATTCGTCGGTCAGCTGTGAAGCCACCACCGAGTGCAACGGACAGACCGGTGTCGAGATGGAAGCCCTGACCGCCGTCCAGGTCGCGTTGCTCACGATCTACGACATGTGCAAAGCCGTCGACCGCGGCATGACCATCACTGACATACAACTGATCGAAAAGCGCGGTGGAAAGTCCGGCCACTTCCGCGCTGATACCGCGTCCTGACCCAACCCCGCTGGCGCCTCACGCAGCGTCAGGCGTCGACCCAGACCAGTTCCGCCGGGCCACTGGTCTCGCCATAGACGAAAGCGAGCTGGCCATAGCGTTGGGCGTAGACACGGGCCTCATCGCGTGAAACTCCCACCACGACAAACCCGGGCTCAACCGGCCAATCGCCCGAGCGCGGCTGCGCAGTTGCGCTCACCGTCGGATGCCCATCGCCCTGCAGTTCCATGAAAAGCGCCACGTTGGCGCAAGCATTCTCGCGCCGATCACACAATTCGCCGCCGGGATTCCAAGCCGTAACGAAACACCAACTGGCGAACTGGTAGTCGGCAACCCAGGCATCGAGCGCCGGGTGCAGCGCATCGATACCGACCGTCACCGTCGTGTCGTTTGGCAGGGGCACGACATAGTCGGTGTCGCGGAAATGGGATTCCTGTGGGCGTTCCATGATTGTGTTCGCGCGAGGCGACTCCAGTGCAGTGGGACGGCTGGCAGGCCGTCGGTCGGTGCCCGCATTGGAGCACGATCAGGACCACTCGCGCGACTGCGCGCCGGAGCCGCTGCCGTGGGCGCGAACGAACACTAATCGCACCCGGCCATCGGGTACACTTTGCCCCTCAATAACACCGTGCAGATGTCCCGCATGAAAGCCCTCAAATGGCTGCTGATTCTGGTAATCGGCCTCCCGCTTCTTCTCTTCGCTATCGCGGCCGTGCTGCTGGCCACCACCGATTTGAACCGTTTCAAACCGGATATCGAGAAGCTCGCCTTCGATCAACTCGGCCGCGAGCTCACCATCACCGGCGACATCGACCACACGCTGTTTCCATGGCTCGGCGTCTCGCTTGGCGAAATGGAGCTCGCCAACGCGGAGGGCTTCGGCGATGAACCCTTTGCCCGCATCGGTTCCGCCGAGGCGAGCCTCAAGATCCTGCCCCTGCTGACCGGCACCATCACGATCGGCAAGGTCACCCTGGTCGGCGCGACAATCGACGCCCAGGTCGCGGCTGACGGACGCAACAACTTCCCGGTCGTCGAGGGCGGCGAGAGCGCCCCGGCCGAAGAGCCCCCCACCAGTGGCAGCACCGCGCTGCCAGACATCCAGATCGACGGCATCAGTCTGGTCGATGCCGACATCCGCTACCGCGATGCAACGAGCGACCTCGATGCCCACGCCACCGCGGTCAACCTCAGCATCGGCAACGTGCGCGCCGGCGAAACCTCTCCGATCGACGGCAGCCTCAACGTCTCGGTGCAACCGGCCGGCCTCGACGCCGAACTCGCACTCGCGGCCAAACTCACACCCGACTTCAGCGCCCTGCAGTTTCTGCTCGACGAACTCACGCTCGAACTCGCCGCCACTGGCGACGCCGTCCCGGGCGGCAGCCGCTCACTTACCCTCACCGGCACCGCCGAAGCCGATCTCACTGCCGGCACGGCTACGCTCAAGGGTTTCAGCTTCGAGAGCGGCAATGCGGTGGCCACGGTCGACGTCGGCATCAGCGGGCTCAACGACTCGCCCGCCGTCAAAGGCGACCTGAACATCCCGAGCATGGACCTCGGCGCACTGCTCGACAGCCTCG
>CALDHJ010000292.1 GCA_937941555.1 uncultured Granulosicoccaceae bacterium
GCGGGCGAGGGCTTGGTGGACGTGCAGGTCTGTGCTCACGGTCAGCTCCTTGTCTGGAGTGCTGTTTGTACCCTATCGCGGATGCGCGGGTTGCGCGAAGATCGCCCTGAATTCCCAATCGACGCGTGGTCAACGCAGGAAGAGACCAAAATTTGCACTATCAGTGCGTGTGACACCGTAATCGGCTGCCCGATGCGCATCGAATACCGAAAATCGCGAGTGCCGGGGATCAATCCAGAACGGTCCAGCGCTTGAAGCGGGGCGCAATGTCGTCGCACGCGGCGACCAACAGATCGCGCGACACGAAGGGGCCGGCGGAGGTGCTGGTTGCCCCGACCACGACACACAAGCTGCTGTCGCCGCGGACCCGTATTTCGCCCGATTGCGCGTCATGGTCGAAGCGCTGACGCGCATCGTCCGCATCACATTCGAGCAAGCCGAGCGGAAACACCGATTCCGCGGCGTCGCGCAAGGCCATGCAGTAGCTATCGAAGGGGACGGATCGAACCAGTGCGCTGGTTGGGTCGTAGGCGAATTGCGTGTCCGTGGGGCCGCGCATGCCGGGTTTGCACGAGTGCGCATGCAGATCGGTGTTGAATCCGCGGCCCTTGGTGTCGATGCACCACCCGAGCGCGTCTGGTTCGTCGAGGTTGTCCGACAGGTGAATGACCGGTGTACCCGATTGCAGAACCGGTGCGCCGGCGAGTGCGAGGGTGGTGATCAGGCCTGCGAGGGTGGCGAGGCCGATGCGGATTGTCATGCGGTGTCTCCTGCTGAGTAGCGGTCGCGTTCAAGGGTGACGGGGTAGCCGCGCGAGGGAAGCCATCTCGCGAGTCGTGCGCCAGCATCGCTGCGGTTCGGCCTTAACCGAAACCTAACCAAGCGCGAACGGCAACGCAATGTGCGGTGCGTAGCCTGCATCGCACGGTCGGACGTGATCCCACCGCGACTCCCTCCATCAGACAGGACACATTCTCATGAAGACACTTGGAAACATTGCCGCCCTTTCGGTCATCGCCGTGTTGAGCGCGGGCCCCGCTCTCGCCGTCGACGAACACTTTGTGGGCGACGCCGCTGTTGTTGGCGGCTACGACGTCGTGGCGTACCACACTGTCGGCGCGCCGACGCTGGGTTCCGCTGACTTCTCGGCCGAATACCAGGGCGAAACGTGGCACTTTGCCTCAGCTGAGAACCTCGAGATGTTTCAGAGCGACCCCGCCAAATACGCGCCGGCTTACGGCGGGTGGTGTGCTGCCGGTGCAAGCAAGGGCAAAAAAGTCCCGACCTTGCCCGAGCTGTTTGCGGTGGTTGATGGCCAGCTCTATCTCAACAGCAGCCCGGCGGCCCACAACAAACTCTTTCTCGGCGACACCGAGAACGTGATCCGCAAGGGCGAGCGCAACTGGAAGACCATCTTCGCCACCTCTCGAGAGGCATTGCTCGCGCAGTAAGTCCCAACGGGCAGCGGGCGCGCAGACAAGCGGTCTGCCGCGCGTCTGCCCGCTCTGGTACGTGGTTTCACCTGCCCCTCGAACGCCTCGAGGGGTGAACAGACACGCCGTTGCGTTGTCAGAGCGGGCATGTCCGCCCACCTGGAGTCGCAATTCATGGGTCACGCCCACATGACACCCCATGTACCCGATGCCCCCGCAACCGAGGCGGTCGCCCGGACCCTGGTGGTGGAGGACGACGCGAATATCCTCAACCTGCTCAGCGCATACCTCGAAAACGCGGGGCACGACGTTGTCGCGGTTGCCGATGGCAAGCTCGGGCTGGAAAAAGCCCTCGCCGAGCCCTTTGACCTGTGCCTGTTCGATGTCATGTTGCCCTACACGCATGGCACCGAGATCGCGGCGGCGATGCGCGAGAGCGGCATCATGACACCGGTGATTTTTCTCACCGCGCTCGGCACAGAAGCCGATGTGTTGCGCGGCTTTGGCGTCGGTGCGGACGATTATGTGGTCAAGCCTTTTTCCCCGCGCGAACTCCTGGTGCGGGTCGATGCAATACTGCGCCGCAGCGCACTGCAAGCACGGCCCCAGTCCGATGCCGTGGGCGTCGGGCCCTTGTCACTCAACGACGCTGCGCTCACCTGCACGGTCGGACACTCACCGGTGGAGCTGACGCCGCACGAGTTCCGCATTTTGCGTCAGCTCGTGGCGAGCCCTAACCGGGTGTTTTCGCGCACGGTTCTGATTGCCAGCCTGTACGGCACTGAACACGCCGTGAGCCCAAAGGCCATTGATGTGCACGTACACCACCTGCGCGCCAAACTGGGCGGTGAGGTGGGTGCGATGATTCAGACCGTGCGCGGGTTCGGCTACAAGCTCACGCCACTCCCGACTGAACGGGAGCAGAGCAACCGTGGCTGAGCCCCTGCGCAAGTGGCCGTGGCTGACGCTGCAGATCATCGCCGCCAACGTAGTCGTGATCCTGAGCCTGGCGGTCGCGTGGTACTGGGCGTTCATGCAGCAGAGCAGTGTCTATTCCGAACGGCTGATGTCGACCTTCAACATTCAGCCGGGCCAGCTGCACGCGATGTATGTCGACGATGTCGAACAGCAGCTCTGGAACAGCGTGATGGTGGGTCTGATTGCCGCGACCCTTGCGTCCATCGGGCTCGCGTGGCTGATCGTGCGCCCGTTGCGTTCGCTCGCGCGCGCGACGGATTGGTTGCGCAACGGTGACTATTCAGTGCGCTCGTCGGTCAGCCGCGGTGAGGTGGGGAACCTCGCGCGAAACATCAATGCTCTGGCGGCGGCGCTCGAGCAGGAAGAGCACCGGCGCAATCAGTACATGGCCGACCTCAGTCACGAGCTGCGCACGCCGATTACCAACTTGCGCGGCTATACCGAGGGCCTCGAGGACGGGGTGGTTGCGCCCGATGAGCGATTCTTCCGGCTCATGGCCGACGAGTTGAGCCAGTTGACCGCACTGACCCGCACCATCGACTCGCTCGAACTTGCCGCGGCCGACGTGGAAACTGACACCCTCCCGCGGTCGGTGGCTGAGTGGGTACACGAAGCCGCTGAGCGGTGGGAGGAGCGGTTGTCCGAACGCGGGTTGACAGTTGAATGCCGGATCGCGGTGGGGTTGGGCGCCTGCCAGCTGGCGGTGCCGCAGACCAGCGTGCGGCATATTCTCGACAATCTGATGTCCAACATGGTGCGCTATGCGCAGCCCACGGCACCCTGCGCGATCACCGTGCAAGCTGGCACCACATTGGATTGTGTGCGCATCGCGTTTTGCAACGCCGCCCCCGACGTCGACGCGGCGGCCTTGCCTTTCCTCTTCGATCGGTTCTACCGGGTTTCGGCAAGCCGCACCCGTGCCCTCGACACACACGCGAGTGGCCTCGGGCTTGCGATCGTCAAACACCTTTGCAAAGCGGCCGGTGGGCATGTCGAGGCCGCATTGGAGGGCAAGCGTCTGATCATCACGGTCGAATTGCCGGTTCGGGTCGACACGCCTTAGGCTGGGGGCACGCAACAGGTTTCCAGGCTGTGTGGTGATGCGCAGTAGCCTGTCGGACTTGACACGCTCGCGCGAGGCGCAAAAGCTCCGCACCAACCGTTTGAATCGAGCGACCGCCACCATGAACCGTCTACACGGCAAGACCGCCCTGATCACCGGTGCCGCGCGCGGCATCGGCCTCGCCTTCGCGCGCGCCTACATCGCCGAGGGCGCGCGGGTCGCGATTGCCGACCTCGATGTCGAGCGCGCTCGCGCGGCGGCAACCGAGCTCGGCGCCAACACAGTCGCGATCGAGATGGACGTGAGCGAGCAGGCGAGTATCGATGCGGGCGTTGACGCGGCCGTCGAGCAGCTTGGTCAAATTGACATTCTGATCAATAACGCCGCCATCTTTACCGCCGCCCCGATCGTCGAGATCGAGCGCGCGGATTTCGACAAGGTGTTTTCTATCAATGTTGCGGGTGTGCTGTTTTGCCTGCAAGCGGTCGCACGCCACATGATCGCGCGTGGCGGCGGTGGCAAGATCATCAACATGGCAAGCCAGGCCGGTCGCCGCGGCGAGCCGTTGGTCGCGGTGTATTGTGCGTCCAAGGCGGCGGTCATTAGCCTCACTCAGTCGGCGGGCCTCAACCTCATCGAACACGGCATCAACGTCAACGCGATTGCACCTGGCGTCGTTGATGGAGAGCACTGGGATGGCGTCGACGCATTCTTTGCGAAATATGAAGGTAAAGTGCCGGGCCAAAAGAAGGCCGAAGTCGGTGCGGCGGTCCCATATGGACGGATGGGAACCGCAGAGGACCTTACTGGGATGGCTGTCTTCCTCGCATGCGAAGACGCCAATTACGTAGTAGCTCAGACTTACAATGTCGACGGCGGAAACTGGATGAGCTGATGGCAGAATTAAAACCAATTCCACAAAGCATCATGCTTTCCAACGCCACACTTGCAGATTTGCCTTCAGGTGTCATGACGCCTTCGTATGACCGTTCTGAACTAACAGCTGGAATCGTCCACATCGGACTAGGGAACTTTCATCGCGCGCATCAAGC
>CALDHJ010000293.1 GCA_937941555.1 uncultured Granulosicoccaceae bacterium
CAGATTTTCCGGGTCTGACCCAAGCTCCGAGACGGGTATGGTCAACACGCCGTCTTCGTCCATGTCGCGTCTCAGGGAATTGGCAACCGGCGGTGAGTTGCTGCCGGTGATGGCGAGTCGCACATCCACGGGCTCGCTGCGGTTCAAACCGTCATTCACCCGGTAGCGAAAACTGTCCTGCCCGCCGGGTCCGACGGAGCCATCGCCTACATACCGAAAACTGCCGTCGGCCGAGAGCGTAAATGCCGATGCAAAGGCCGGCTGATCGACCAACTCGGCCACCAGGCAGGGCGGTCCGTTGGCGGTGACTTCACTGTGGTCGAAATCATCGGAATCGTTGACCAACACACCCGTCCCACCGAGCACTTCGCAAGCCTCACCCCATTGCGCTGCCGTGGTTTGCAGGGTTTCGCCATAGGTCAGGCTGTAGCTGTCGGGCTCACCGACCGGCGGAGAACTCACGGTTTGCACACAGATATCCACGCTGCGCGATGTCGACTGCAAACCGGTATCGAGCACCGACAGTTCGTAACGCAGAGCCACCGGGTAGCGCAAAGCCGGCAGGCTCAGCAGAACGTCTTGCGACCCGATATCCACGCTGACAGCGCACTGCGCGTCACTAAGGTTCGGTTGACAGGCCGCGCGCAAGGACTCCGCGGCCTCAAGCGGCGTGAAATAGGCGCTGCACACGCCGGAATCTTGACCCTCTGACTCGAGTGTCAGCGATACGCGTTGGACATTGCCATCGGGATCGAGACTTTCGAGTGGCCACCGCAGCGTGTCGCCTTCGTTGGCGACGTTGGTTGCATCCAGTTGAATGTCGGGCGCCTCGTTGTCCTGGATGCCCGTGTCGTCAACCCATCCGCAGGCCGAGAGCAGCACCATCGCGGACGCCGCGAGCAGACGCGTTGCAAGTGGTCTGATCGAGAAGAGAGATACCGATGGAGCCACGCGCTTGCCCTGCCAAAAAAATGACCTTCAGGGAGCATAGCAGTCGAACTGCAAACAACAGGTTGATGCCGGCAGTCGATTGACGCGAACTGCGCCGGCCCATATCACCGACAACCAGCCCACCCATCAATAGGCGTGGTTGGGCGTGATCGAGCGCAAGCGTGTACGGCGCAGGGCGGCGACAGCCGGTATGGATTCCGCCGCTGAGGGCCCGAGAAATTCATCGACAGAGAAGTTGTCACCATTGACCTTGATCTCACCCTCGCGGATGAAGGTGCTGCTGGACAGCCCGAATTTGTCTTCGGCGATGAGTCCCAGCTGATCCAGACTGCTGATCGCGTCAGCAATCGGCGGCCAACTGGCCAGTGTGTGGTCGGCGACAAAGGAAAAATCGGCCAGCGTGCGGTCGAACAGCTCACCCCAATTGCGCATGCTCATCATCGAGTTTCCCTCACCAAGGTGCTCGAACTCGGTGTTGAACCGCAGCTGTGCAGTGGAGTCCGCCTGGGTCAGTTTGAGATTGCTGTAGACATCCACCCCACCCTGCACCAACGCCAACAGCCGTTGTTGCATGACCGGATCCTGTGGCCAGAGATGCACTTTCGGCAGCCCTCGGTATCCCGCGATGGGCTCCGGCAACGCATGTGTCCGTGCGCGCCGAACGAACCGCGACAACTCTGCATCTCGTCGCAGCGCGCTGTCCAGCCGTTCGCGGTCCACGCCGCTGAGCAGAAAGCTGTAGCCAAGCTCCCCGGTTTCCTCACCCGAGTACACCGGCAGAGATTCAACCTGGCCAAAGACTTCAAGTGACAGCGTGTGGTCGAATACCTTGGCGTCAAACTCCGTGGTGAAACCGGCGACGGTGTGGGTGGCATGGCGTGTCTTCAACCGCATCTCTTCAAGCGTGAACTCACCCCGAGCGAAACTCAGTGGCGTTTGCTGACGCCCGCCGAGGTCCTCCCAATCGAGCGGCAACGCGATCGCGGTCAGCGCTGCGGCCGAAAACTGCACATGCTGATGCGGACTGGTCAGACGCCCACCCGAGGCCGTCGCAGTCAGTGAGAAACTCTCGCTCGCGAACGACCCTGTCAGGGCGAGTGACGCATCCTCCAACGCCAGCCGCCCGGCACCAAATGGCAGGGTCAATCCGCCTTTGAGCACCCTGGAGACCAACGCGACCTCGCGGCCGAACGACGCGTGACCCTCGAGTGTGCCCGCAGCGGCCTTCTTGCCGATATCGTAGCGTGACTGAACGCGCCAACTCGCGAGTCCGAGCAGAGTATCGCTGTGCGGCAGGAGCGGCCCGAATCCCACATCCACCCGGAAAGGCAGGTCCGAGCCATCGGCGATGCGGATGCGGATATCGGCTTGTCCGCGAAAGAGACCGGTCTGTTTCTGATCGGTCGCAACGCGCACGCTGAGCCGGTTACCCAACCAGAGGTACCGTTCCGCACCGGGGTCGGGGAGCTCCTCGAGAAACAGAGTGCGCGCGGAATAGAGCGTGAACACGCCGTACACAGCCGGCAGCACCACGCCAAGCACAGCGAACACCCCGAGCAGGGGTTTGATTAATTTCTTGAGCATCGACGCGCGTACAAGGTGTGTACGCGCTGAATCAGCAGATTACATGCCTGCAAGGTTCAACAGGTGACGCCCGGCGGTGGGATCAGGGCCCGGGTTCGTCATCACTGCGCGAGGGTGCCGCAATGCTGTTCGAAGAGGAAGACGGCCCCATTCCCGGCACGACGTTGCGATGCTGTTTTTCTTCCGCGTCGGCCTTGCGCTTGCGATCGCGCTCGATACCACGGGACAGGAACACACCGATCTCGAACAGTATCCACATCGGGATCGCGAGCAGCGTCTGCGAGATGATGTCCGGCGGCGTAAGCACCATTCCGATGACAAAGGCGCCGACGATGATATACGGCCGCTTCTTGACGAGGTTGTCAGGCGTCGTCAGCCCAAGCAGCACCAGTATGTAGGTTGCAACCGGCACCTCGAAGGCAATACCGAACGCAAAGAAAATCAGGATCACGAAATCGAGGTATTTCCCGATATCGGTTGCCACCTCAACACCGTCCGGTGCAACACCGGTCAGAAAGCCGAACACGAGCGGGAAGACCACGTAATAGGCGAACAGCACGCCGGTGTAGAACAGCATGGTGCTCGACACCACCAGCGGCATCACCAGGCGCTTTTCGTGTTTGTACAGGCCTGGCGCGACGAAGGCCCAGAGTTGGTAGAGCAGAAACGGCACGGCGATGAACACCGACAGCATCAGCACCAACTTGAACGGAATCAGGAACGGGCTCGCCACCTCTATCGCGATCATGCTCGAGCCTTCGGGCATGTGCTTGAGCAACGGATCGGCGAGCCAGGTGTAGATGGTGTTGTTGAACGGAAACAGACAGATGAACAGCACAAGGATCGCGATGACCATGCGCACCAATCGGTCACGCATCTCGATCAAGTGTGAAATCAACGGCTCTTCTTTGCCAAGCCCGTCGTTTTCTTCAATGTCGCTCATGTCGCGTCTGTCGGTTTATCGGGCGTGTTGGCGGCTGTCACTGCATCCGACGCAACCGTGGTGGTCTCTTTGAGCTCCGATTTGACTTCGTCGATGTCCTTCTCGATGTCGGCGCCCAGCGTCTCCACAGATTCGCCGAACTCGCGCTTGGTCTGGTCGACCATGCCGCGCAATTCGCGTATCTGCGCTTCCTGCTCACCGAGCAACTCGCGCAGGTCGCTGGAGTTGAGCTCGGACTCGAAGTCTCGTCGGACGTTGGCGACGTAGCGGCGAGTCTTGCCGACCCACTTGCCGACATTGCGCGCCACTTCTGGCAACTTTTCGGGCCCGATAACGAGCAAGCCGACCACACCGATCAGCAGAATTTCCCAAAAGCCGACGTCGAACACCCTGAGCTACCCGGTCACTGCCGCCCGTCAGGCGTTGTCTTTTTCAGACGTTTTCTGCGCGTCGACGACGTCAGATGCGTCCTCGCTGATCGCTGGCGCATCGTCTTGTTTGTCGTCGGTCTTCACGGCGTCCTTGAAGCCCCGCACAGCGGCCCCGAGGTCACCGCCGACGTTGCGCAGACGCTTGGCTCCGAACAACACCAGCACAATGGCCAGAATGATCAACAACTGCCAGACACTGATTCCCATCACATTGTCTCCTCTAGATGATTTGATGCCGAGCGTCACACCCGGCCGTGCCGCGCGCCCCTCGGGCCACGACACACTGACTCGATACCCTACCACTCAACCCGTTGCGGCTTTGTGATCGGGTCCCCTTATGGCTCATCGGACACGCGCCGTTCACCCCTGTTCCGCACGGCTGCGTTTCTCGTCGTGGCCAGACGTGCCACGGCGCCGCTCAAGCTCCTGCAGAACCTCCGCTGGCCCCAACCCCCGGTGCGCCAGTAGCACCATCGAATGGAACCACAGATCGGCGGTCTCGCCTATCAATTCCTGGTCGGAACCACAGGCACCGGCCACAACGGTTTCGGTCGCCTCCTCGCCAAGCTTCTTGAGGATGTGGTTGCGGCCTTTGGCATAGAGCGAGGCGACGTAGGAGTCGTCGGCCGACGCTGCTTTGCGCGCCTGCAACTCCTCACCCAGCTCGATCAACACGTCAGAGTCTGCCATCACGTCTTCCCGTAGAGTTCACTGGGGTCGACACGAACATCCTCGACCGCCTGCCAGTCGCCGTCGGCGAGTTGCCGGTAGAAACAGCTCTCGCGACCGGTGTGGCAGGCAATGCCGCCACGCTGCTCGACACGCAGCAGAACGACGTCTCCGTCGCAGTCGAGTCGCATGTCGACGATGCGTTGTGTGTTGCCCGATTCCTCGCCCTTGCGCCACAGGCGCCCACGGGACCGGGAAAAATACACTGCGGCACCCGTTGCGGCGGTTTCCTCGAGCGCTTCGCGGTTCATCCACGCCATCATCAGCACGCGGTCGCTGAGAGCATCCTGGGCAATGGCGGCGACCAGGCCCTGATCATTCCAGCGGACAGCGTCCGTCCAATCAGCCACGGGTGGTGTACACGGTTACACGGGCCGCGCATCCTAGCACGCTTGATCGACTCTCCAAGGCGGAACGGCCGCGGTCAGTCGCGCACATCGATCCCACGCTCGGCCATGTGGGCCTTGGCCTCGCCCACGGTGAATTCGCCGAAGTGGAAAATGCTCGCAGCCAGCACAGCACTGGCACCACCCTGTTGAACGCCATCGGCGAGGTGATCGAGGGTGCCCACGCCGCCGGAGGCAATCACCGGCACCGGAACCGCATCGGAGACGGCCCGGGTGAGCTCGAGATCGAAGCCCGACTTTGTGCCGTCGCGGTCCATGCTGGTCAGGAGAATTTCGCCGGCGCCCAGCTCGGCAACCCTGGCCGCCCACTCGACCGCGTCGAGTCCTGTTCCGCGGCGTCCGCCATGAGTGAACACTTCCCACCGTGCGGGTTCGTCGGGGCCGCTGACCCGTTTGGCATCGATCGCAACCACAATGCACTGGCAGCCGACGATATCCGACGCCTCGGCAATCAGCTCAGGCCGACCAAGTGCTGCCGAGTTGACGGACACCTTGTCCGCGCCGGCGTTGAGCATGCGCCGCACATCGGCGAATTCGCGGATACCGCCGCCGACGGTCAAAGGAATGAACACCTCTTCAGCGACCCGCTGCACCACGTCGACCATGGTGTCGCGCTGATCACTGCTCGCGGTGATATCGAGAAACGTGATTTCGTCAGCGTTTTCGCGGTCGTAGCGGCGCGCGACTTCCACGGGGTCGCCCGCGTCACGCAGGCCGACGAACTGGACCCCTTTGACAACGCGACCTCCATCCACATCAAGGCAGGGAATAATCCGTTTGGCGAGGCTCACGCAGGTGTCCGGTAGGGAAAAGGGTCAGTCGGCGGCACGCGCGACTTCGAGCGCTTCGGCGAGGTCGAGCGTGCCCTCATAGAGGGCGCGGCCAAGGATACAGCCGGCAATGGGTTCGGGCGACGCACACAAAGCCCGCACATCGTCGATGCTGGCAACACCACCGGACGCAATCACGTCAGTCGAGACGCTGCCAGCCAGTTTGGCCGTGGCTTCGACGTTGACGCCCTCCATCATGCCGTCGCGGCTAATGTCCGTGAAGATGATGCCTTCGATGCCGAAGGACTCGAAGCGCTGCGCCATGTCGATCACATCGTGGCGCGAGAGTTTGCGCCAGCCGTCGGTTGCAACCTTGCCGTCTTTGGCATCCAGGCCGACGAGCAGGTGTCCCGGGTAGGCTGGCGCCATTTCTTCAATGAAGTGCGGGTCACGAACTGCTTGCGTGCCTATGATCAGGTATTGCACACCGCAATCGAGATAGGCCTCGATGGTCTCTTCGGAGCGGATACCACCACCGACCTGGATGGCGAGATCCGGGTGCTCTCGGGCAATGGCCTCGATCACCTCGCGGTTGCGCGGCTCGCCGGCGATGGCACCATCGAGATCCACCAGATGCAACCGATCGATGCCGGTCTCGATCCATTTGCGGGCGACAGCCACCGGGTCATCAGAGAAAACGGTGTCGTCTTCCATCCGCCCCTGACGCAAGCGCACGCACTTGCCGTCCTTGAGATCAATTGCCGGTATCAACTGCATCATGCACTCCTGCCGGGTGACCATCTCACGAAGTTCGCCAGCAACCTTAATCCCTGTTTGGCACTCTTTTCAGGGTGAAACTGGCAGGCAAATAGATTGTCACGAGCCACCGCCGAGGTAAAGCCTGCCCAGTAACGACTCTCGCCCACGCTGACCGCCGCATCGGCAGGCACCGTGAAGTAACTGTGCGCAAAGTAGAAATGCGTGCCGTCAGCGATGCCATCCCAGAGCGGGTGTGGGCGCTGGTGGACCCGATTCCACCCCATGGCCGGCACGGTCAGGCTCTCGCCGGTGGCAGGGTCGGTTGCGCTGACCGGAAACGCCCTCACGTCACCGGCGATCACGCCGAGGCAATCCACACCGCCATTCTCCTCGCTGTGGTCGAGCATCACCTGCAACCCCATACATATTCCGAGGAAGGGCTTGCTCGCAATGGCGTCGAGCACCGGATCGCGCAGCGCGTGCTGGTCGATGGCGTGCACGCAGGCCGCGGCCGCACCCTGTCCGGGCAGGACAACGCGATCCGCCGAGGTAATATCGGCCGGGTCAGCGCTGACAACCACGCGCGCGCCCTCGGCAACAGACTCAATCGCCTTGGCGACGGAGCGCAGGTTCCCCATGCCGTAATCGATAACGGTGATTTTCACGTCAAGACGTCGCTCAGAGTGCGCCCTTGGTCGATGGCAGGTCACCTGCCATCCGAACATCTTCCGATACCGCGAGGCGCAGTGCCCGGCCGAAAGCCTTGAAGATGGTCTCGATCTTGTGGTGCTCGTTTTCGCCGCGAATCAGGTCGATGTGAATCGTCGCGCCAGCGTGGTTGGCAAATCCCTGAAAGAACTCACGGCAAAGCTCGACATCGAAAGTGCCCACACGATCTCGCTGAAACGGGCAATCGAACCAGAGCCCGGGGCGACCAGACAAGTCGATCACGACCCGGGAGAGGGCTTCATCAAGGGGTACATAGGCGTGGCCATAGCGCGTCAGCCCGCGTTTGTCGCCTACCGCCTCGCGCACCGCTGACCCCAGCGCAATACCGATATCTTCCACGCTGTGGTGATCGTCGATCCGCGTGTCACCGTCGCAGTGGACGCTCAGATCGAATCGGCCGTGACGCGCCACTTGATCGAGCATGTGATCGAGAAAGGGCACGCCGGATTCGAGCGTCGCACGCCCGCTCCCGTCGAGGTCGAGCTCGAGCTTGATGCGTGTTTCAAGCGTGTCACGTTGGATGCTGGCGGTGCGAGGCGTCATGGGAATCGTGTGTTGTACTGCACGCGAGCGGCGTGTAATCCGGTAGACTACCAGATGCCGGTCGCCTCGACAGCACTGTGCGTCAACCGACGCACGCCAAGGGCGACGGGCGTGGGTACCAGTCTGACTCCGCAGGGTCGGGGTCGGACGCCACCAGCCACAATGCGCTCCGGGTCTCCGGTGGCACTCGGCCTCAAGCCAGCCTGCCGCCAGCCCCGCACAGCCTGTGTCTGGTCACATTGATCACCACAACCGTCGCGACAGACAGTTCGACGTCCAGGGTACTGACCGCAATGCACACAATTCAGTTCAACGCCAATCACAGTCTGGGTGTGATTGGCCGCATCATCCTGATACTCGCCGCCATCGTCGCTGCGGCCGTGTACCTGCGCGAACCCATCCTGCAGTTCTACCTCGAGGACACCCTGACCGAGGTTGGATTGGCCATCAACGGCGCCATTGTGGGGCTCTTCGCACTAGGCCTGCTGGTGCTCTTCTGGCAGCTGTTCAAACTCAACCGCGAAGAACGCGCGCTGGCGCAGTTCTTCAAGAACATTCAGTCCAACGCGAGCCGCCCACTCGCCGGCCTCGAAAGCAACCGCATCATCGCCGATCGCTACCTGAGCATGGAAACGCTCTACCGCAAGCACATGCCAATCGACCACGGCGCACTCGCGGCCATCCTGGTCGCACGCGAAAGCGGTCGTTTCAGCTTTCCGCGTTTCATCAACAACATCCTCATCCTGACGGGCGTTTTCGGCACCATCGTGTCGTTGTCAATCGCGCTGTCAGGCGCCTCCGAAATCCTCAATGCCGAAGCCGATCTCTCCGGCATGAACACCGTCGTTCACGGTATGAGCACGGCTTTGTCGACCACGGTCACCGCGATCGTGTGTTTCCTCATCTTTGGCTATGCCTATATCAAGTCGAGCGACGCACAGACTCGCCTGATCGCGACTGTCGAGGCGGTCACGCTGGAATCACTGATGCCGCGCTTTCACATCAGCGCCGAGAGCGTCAACGCCGAAGTGACCCAGCTGGTCCAAGCGCTGCAGGAGGTCGTCAAGCAGATCAACGACAATCAACAGCGCGCTCACATGGTCGAACAACAGATCGAGAAGTCCTTCCAGGGCCACGATGCCCGGATGGCCGCGATCAGCAGCCACATCCGCTCGCTGGAGAACTTGCTCAAGCAAGGCTTCCGTCTCCACCCTTCTGAGTAGGACGGAGCAAGCGCATGAGCCG
Organism: uncultured Granulosicoccaceae bacterium; assembly: GCA_937941555.1. Taxonomy (GTDB): domain Bacteria; phylum Pseudomonadota; class Gammaproteobacteria; order CALCKW01; family CALCKW01; genus CALCKW01. The sequence continues at coordinate 9,092 of CALDHJ010000293.1, forward strand.
ATTTGTGGATCTACGGCCGCACCTGCATCACGACGCGGCCGGGTCGGAGGACAGCTTCTGGCCGTCGTTCACCGACATCATGATGGTCGTCGTGATGATTTTTCTGGTCACATCCAGCGTCACCTTCGTGCGCAACTGGCACCTGGTGCAAGATCTCACCAAAACGGTTGAGGCCGAGAAACTCGCGCGCGAGATCGCCCAAAATTCGATGGCGCAGAACGTCGACCTTGGCGAACAACTCGCCAACGTCGAATCGCGGCTCGAAGACGAGCAGACCGCGAAAACGCAAGTGGAGCAGGCGCTGGCCAACAGCCGCGAAACACTCGCGAGCCTGAACAGCGAAATCGCCAGCAAGACCGCCAATCTGGCGTCCCTGAGCGACGAACTCGGCTCGACACGCACGCAGCTAGCTGCCGTTCAGCAAGAGCGCGAAGCGGTCAACGCATCGCTCGAAACAGCACGCATCAGCCTGCAGGATGTCATCCGGGAACGGGATCTGCTCGCCAAGGAATCGGCGCTGCGCGCAGCCGAACTGTCGGAGATCAGAGAGAAGCTCGAGGTCACGGACGCGTCGCTTGCCGAGACCGAGTCTGCGCGTGCGAGCCTTGCCGAGGAATCGGCTCTGCGCGCAACAGAAATTTCCGCGATCCGCGCGCGTCTGGCCGCAACAGAGACGGACCTCGCTGAAACGGCGTCCGACCGCGACAACCGTCTGGCCCAGTTGACCGAACTCGAGGCAAGACTCGCCGAACAGCAGCAAACAATCGACGAG
>CALDHJ010000294.1 GCA_937941555.1 uncultured Granulosicoccaceae bacterium
ATACAGGTCTTCGAGCGTGCTCTTGCTGTCAGCGGCGACGATCGCATCGCGCAGCGAGTCATCGAGTTTCCCCTGCGATTCGATGCTCTCGAGAATGCTGGCGCGCCGCTCTTCCATTTCGCGCCGGTAGCGCAGCCGCTCCTCGAGTGACCGGAGCTGAGAATCGCTGAGACCGCCAGTGGCTTCCTTGCGGTAGCGCGCGATGAAAGGCACCGTCGCACCGCCATCGAGCAGCCCCACGGCCGCCTCCACCTGCGAGACACTGGCCTCGATATCCGTTGCCAGTTTCCGGTTCAGACCTTCAGTACGACCCACTACTCACCCACCCGAATGTGCACAGACAAGCTGCGTAGCTTAGCTGCCGAATCGGGTCAGTGCGCGCGGGAAGCCGTTCACCGGACCGGCATCTGGCCTCAGCGGATGAACTGCCCGTTCTGCAACTCCTGCAACGCGGTGCGGATCTCGTCCTGGGTGTTCATGACGATCGGGCCGTGCCAGGCGACAGGCTCCTCAATCGGTCGACCCGAACACAGCAGAAAGCGCGCACCCTCGGGTCCGGCCTGGGCGTGAATGGCATCGCCGCTGCTGAACAACACCAGCGATCGGTTGCCCGCCGCTTCGCGGCTGATCACTTCCTTGCCATCAGCATTCACCGTTTCGTGCAACACGCCGAGCGGTTGGGAGGCATCGCGGAACGACACATCTCCGGCAAAGACATAGGCAAAGGCCTGGCGCCAGGTCGGCACCGGCAAGACTTTTTTCACGCCCGGCGGCAAACTGATGTCGAGGTACATCGGCTCTGCGGCCACGCCATCGACAGGACCGCGGGCACCCCAGAACTCGCCGCAGATGACACGCGCGGCACTGCCATCGTCTTCAACCACCGTCGGGATGTCATCGCCGGTGATGTCCTGGTACCGCGGCGCCGTCATCTTCTCGCTCGAGGGCAGATTGGCCCACAACTGAAAGCCGTGCATGCGGCCAGCGCTGTCACCCTTGGGCATTTCCTGGTGGAGGATGCCGCGGCCCGCGGTCATCCACTGCACCGAGCCCGGCCCGAGCTCACCACGATTGCCCAGACTGTCCCCGTGCTCGACCGTGCCGGCCAATACGTAAGTGATGGTTTCAATACCGCGGTGCGGGTGCCACGGAAAACCCTTGGCGTAGGCTGCCGGGTCGTCGTTGCGAAAATCATCGAACAGCAGAAAAGGATCGGTTTGGGCGGTGTCGCCGAACCCGAATGCTCGGTGCAGGTGAACCCCCGCGCCCTCCAGGGTCGGACGGGCCGTGCTCTGGTGTTCAATGTGTCGGATGCTCATGCGATTCTCCCGTGTCAGACAGTCCATGACTTGCAGCCCGAGACTTACAGTCCGTAACTTTCAGTCCGTAACTTTCAGTCCGTAACCACACAACAGTCTGGGGACACGGCGTTGCACTGACAACCGCATCAGGGCAATGACACTGTCAACTCGTCGTTGGCATTGACCGCATGCGGTAGCACGCGCAGATTGCGCAACGCCGGCTGGTCTCGGTAGACCCGACCGGCCCAGTCATAGCGGTAGCCCCGACACTTGTCGGCGATGCCACCCGGCCACGGCGCCCCCTGGAACAGCTCGTCGCTGGCGGGCAGCACATCAACTGCACACTGCAGGGCCGTGCCCACAGCTTCGACGACCAGATAGTGTGGCTCAACACCCCGGTGTTGCGGATCGATGCCGTCGGGATCACCGCTGAACCAGCCGGAATCGTCGTTGACCCGGGCGTCATCCAGGCTCGCAAGCTGTGCCGCACTGCGCCGCACCACCAACACCGCCAGGTTGCCGATTTGCGTGAACAAGTGATCACCGGGCTCGAGGTCGGAGGTATCAACGTACATCGAGACCCGCTGCGTGGTGGCAGTAGGCCAGATGCTCGCGAAGACCACAACCAGAAAGCCTGCCACTACCAACAGACTGCACAGTTTGACCAGCCGGACCAGAATATTGCGACGCGCGTGACTCACCGTCGGATTCGATCAGCTGCCGCTGCGACAGCGCGCCCGGCACCGCCAGAGTGCATCCCTAGACCATCCACCGGCTTTGCATCAGGCGATCCCACCAGCGTAGGCTCAACCGGTCGAGCATTTCCGCGGCGCCGATGCCGAAACGTTCTCTGAAGGACTTGTGTTCGACGAAGCGCACGTCGAAGACATTGACCTCGTCGAGCCGTTTGATCAGGTACTCATCCGAGGTCGAAACCTCATCAACGAGCTTGATGTCGAGCGCGCGCTTGCCATACCAGGTCTCCCCGGTTGCGATCTGATCGATATCCACCTGCGGGCGGTGCTCGCTGACAAATTCCTTGAACAGCGTGTGGGTTTCTTCCAGTTCCTCGATGAACTTCTGGCGGCCCTCGTCGGTGTTCTCACCGAACACGGTCAGTGTGCGTTTGTACTGGCCGGCGGTCAGCAACTCGAAATCGACATCGTGCTTCTTGAGGAGTCGATGCACATTGGGCAGCTGCGCAACCACCCCAACCGACCCCAGCACCGCAAAGGGCGCCGCAACAATCCGGTTGGCAACACACGCCATCATGTAGCCGCCGCTGGCCGCGACCTTGTCGACGCAGGCCACCAGCGGCACTTTCGCCTGCACGATCCGATCGAGTTGGGACGCGGCGAGTCCGTAGCTGTGCACCATACCGCCAGGGCTCTCGAGCCGCACCACAACTTCATCACCCGGGCGCGCCACCGCGAGCACGGCGGTGATTTCACGTCGCAGATTCTCGGTCGCCGAGGCCCGGATATCACCGTCAAAACTCAACAGGTACAGACTCGATTTCTCGGGCACGGCCTCGGGTTCGACACGACCCGCCAGGCGCTTGCGCGCCATTTTCGCTTCCCGCTTGCGCGCCTTGCGCTCGGCTTTCTCTCGCGCCTTGCGGCTTTTCTCTTCGCGTTTGAGCTGGTCCGGGTCGAGCAGGTGTTCGCGCAAGGCGAACCGCAAGTCGTCGAGGACATCGTTGATCTTGCGCACTTCAACGCGCCCGTCCCCGACTCGTCTGTCTTGCCGCTGGGTCGCGACAAAACCGACCACGACCAGAATCGCGACCACCACCGTCAGCACTTTCGCGAAGAAAAGGCCGTACTCGAAAAGAAAGGCCGCCACAGCGACACCCCATTTGGCTGAAAACCCAATGATAGTGTCTGCCCCGCCAATGCGCTGACGTCGGTTTGGGATCAATTCTCGACGCAACCACCCGCCGACACCACCAGCCGGAGCCACTAGAATACGCAGCTCGACTTTCAGAGTGGACTCCCATGGCAGATCTCATTGATGGCAAAGCACGTGCGGCGGCGCTGCGCGCTGAACTGAAGAAAGACGTTGCCCAGTTGATCGAGACCACGGGCGTCACGCCGGGCCTGACGGTTGTGCTGGTGGGTGAAGACCCGGCGAGCCACGTCTATGTGCGCAACAAGGTCAAATCGACCACCGAAGTCGGCATGCGTTCAGACGAAC
>CALDHJ010000295.1 GCA_937941555.1 uncultured Granulosicoccaceae bacterium
GGCGTTCTGCTCGCCAAGGACATCCTGAAAGTGGTCGCCGCCAACACCGACTTCGTGCTGCAGGATCACCTGCGCAAAGCCGCCCTGACACCCGAGAGCAAGCGCCTCAACGTCTTGCTGCGCGACTTTCGCAACAACCGCAGCCACATGGCCATCGTCATCGACGAGTACGGCGGCGTGGCGGGCTTGGTGACCATCGAAGACGTGCTCGAGCAGATCGTCGGTGATATCGACGATGAACACGACACCGAAGAAGACGCCAACATCCGCGAAAACGGGCAACAGCAATACGCTGTTCAGGCCCTGACACCGATCGAAGACGTGAATGAAGTGCTGGGCATGGACTTCTCCGATGAGGAATTCGACACGATTGGCGGTTTGGTGACCCACGCCTTTGGCCGGGTCCCGGAAGCCGGCGAATCGGTCGCCCTCGAAGGGTGGGAGTTCAGCGTGGTGTCCGCTGACAAGCGGCGTATTGAAGCGCTGTCTGTCGTGCCGGTGGCGCAAGCCAGCTGATCGACGCGCTGCAACCCGAGGGGTGATGGCGTGTCACAATGGCGCCCATCCTCCAACCCGCACAGCCCGTGATCATTTTCCCCGGACCGACCTCCCGTTGGCGTGACCTGATGGCGCTTGCCGCCGGTGCGATCTACCCGCTCGGCTTTGCGCCGCTCGGATGGCGCGCCGCGGTGTTGTTGTCGTTGATCGTGTTCTGGTGGAGCCTCGGGCAGCTTTCCCCGCGTCGTGCACTGTGGCGAGGCTACGCGTTCGGGTTGGGGCTTTTCGGTGTCGGTGTTGCGTGGGTCTACGAAAGCCTGCACTACTTTGGCGAGGCGATCGCCGCTGTGGCGCTGCTCGGCACGGTGGGCTTTGTCGCGGTGGCGGCGCTCTACACGGCGCTGTTTGCGTGGCTCTGGGTGCGTTTTTTTGCCGGGCGCCTCTCGCCAATCGGCACCGCCGTGGCACTGCCGGTGTTGTGGGTCGTGATCGAGTGGTTCCGGGGTTGGTTTTTGGGCGGGTTTCCCTGGCTCGTCAGCGGGTACGCGTCCCTCGACACACCGATTGCGCCGTTCGCGACGCTCGGTGGCGTCTACTTCAACAGCCTCTTGGTGGCGTTGATCGCCTCGAGTCTCCGGTTACTTTTCATGCAGGTGCGCACGGCGTCGGTGGCCTTTGTGCTGGTGCTCTTCGCGTTCATTGGCGGCGGTGGCGGCGCACTGCGTGCGGTTGATTTCACCCAGATCCACGGCGAGCCATTGCGCGTGCGCATGGTGCAGGGGAACATCGAACAGGGCATCAAATTCGACCCCGACAACCTCGTGCCGTCGCTCGAGCGCTACATGGCGTTGTCGGAGCAGGGCGAGACCGACTACGACCTGTTGATCTGGCCCGAGACGGCAGTGCCGGCCTTTTACGAGCAGGTCGAGCCCGTTATCGGTGACTACCGTGACGCCTTGAAATTGCGCGGTGTCGACTGGCTGATCGGCGGCTTTTCATTCGAATGGGACAGCCGACAGGTCTTCAACGCGGTGCGGCTGATCACCGACGACGAACCCGCGGAATACCGCAAGCACCACCTGGTGCCCTTTGGGGAATACCTGCCATTCCGCGGAGTACTCGATGTGCTCTCGGCGATCATCGCGGTGCCGATGTCTGATATTTCTGCCGGTGTGGCCAACCCGCAGCCGATCGATCTCGGCGGTGTCAAGGTTGCCATGTCAATCTGCTACGAAGACGCCTTCGGTGAAGAGGTCATTCGCCAATTGCCGGATGCCCACTTGCTGGTGAACGTAAGCAACGATGCCTGGTTCGGTGACAGTTGGGCACCGGCACAGCACCAGGAAATCGCGCGGATGCGCACGATCGAGACTGGCAGGCCGCAGCTGCGTGCCACCAACACCGGCATCAGTGCGCTTATGGACCACCACGGCGATGTCGTGCAGTTCGGTCCGTCTTTTGTCGAGGCGGTCCTCGATGTCACCGTGCAGCCGCGTCGGGGCACGACGCCCTACGTGCGATGGGGCAATCCGCCAGTGGTGATTGTGCTGCTGGTCACGCTTGCGGTTTTCACGGCATTGTCGCGAAGGCGTCAGTTGCCCTATACTCGCGTCTGACGTTGTTGTCCTCTGATTGAGCTCCAGGTGGATGCGAGACAAGGCGGCGTCGGAGCAAAAAGCGCAGTTTACGTTGGGTAAATGAGCATTTTTGATTCGAGGCCAACGCAGTATCGCGCCGCATGGGGCTCCATCAGAGAATGACACAGTCCTGCAGGGAGAGAGCTCGCAGTGCGAGCCGCCGAAGGCGCAACCCGCCCGGAAACGCTCAGGCACCCGGACCTGCAGGAACAGTCAACTCTGGAGAGTGGCGCGGATGCGCCCGCCAACGGGGTAAGGCCGAGCTCTCGGCTCAATCTCTCAGGTAACCGGACAGAGGGGCGAATTGGTGCGCAGTTTTTGCGTGCATTCACCCTTTACGGCCGGAAATCTCGATGCCCCAACGAACCCCCCTCTACGAACAGCACGTCGATGCTGGTGGCAAAGTGGTCGACTTCGCCGGCTGGGAACTGCCCATCAACTACGGCTCTCAGGTCGATGAACACCACCGGGTGCGCCGGGATGCCGGCATGTTCGATGTGTCGCACATGGCGCACACTGTCGTCACTGGCGGCGACGCGACGGCTTTCCTGCGCCGGTTGTTGGCCAACGATGTCGCCAAGCTCGCAACGGATGGTCGGGCGCTCTACAGCTGCATGCTCAACGAACAGGGCGGCGTGATCGACGACCTGATCGTCTACCGATTCGCCGACAACCAATACCGCGTGATCAGCAATGCCGCGACGCGCGAGAAAGACCTCGCCTGGATGCGGTCGGTGGCAGAGGGCAGCGATGTCGATCTGGCGCCTGTGCCGGGTCTCGCCATGCTCGCCATACAGGGCCCGCAGGCGGTCGAGAAGACCCTCTCGACCCTGTCATCTGCGCTGGCTACAGGCGGACGCGCGCTTGCACGCTTTCAGGCATTCGATGGTGAGGACGGTTTCATCGCGCGCACCGGCTACACCGGTGAAGACGGGTTCGAGCTGGCGGTGCCAGCGGCGAGTGCCGCCGATACCTGGCAGCGCTTGCGCGAGGCGGGTGTGGCGCCTGCTGGTCTCGGCGCACGCGACAGCCTGCGCCTGGAGGCCGGTATGGCACTCTACGGCAATGACCTCGACGACAGCGTGTCGCCGCTCGAATCCAAGCTCGCCTGGACAGTTGATTTTCGCGATACGGCGCGGGACTTCATCGGTCGCCCGATGCTCGAGACGCAGCGCCGAGACGGTGTGAGCCGCCAGTTGGTCGGCCTGGTGCTCGACGCGCGTGGCGTCCTGCGCGGACACCAGGGCATTTTTCACGGCGACCGCCAGATCGGTGAGATCACCAGTGGCGGATTTTCCCCAACAACCGGCTGTTCCATCGCGCTAGCGCGGCTTGAACACCCGTGCCCGGACGGCTTGACCGTCGACATGCGAGGCCGTCAGTTGCCCGTCAACGTTGTGCCTTTTCCCTTTGTCAAAAATGGCAAATCGACACTGAACCAGAACGAGGAATCTTCGACATGAACCTGCCGAACGAATTGAAGTACGCAGCAAGTCACGAGTGGTGCAAAGTGGAAGAGGGCCGTGCCACGTGCGGTATCAGCGACTATGCCCAGGACCAATTGGGCGACGTAGTCTTTGTCGAAGTGCCCGACGTCGGACGCGAGGTTGCAGCCGGTGAAGCCATCGCCGTCGTCGAATCGGTCAAGTCGGCGTCCGACATCTACGCGCCTGTCAGTGGCACAGTTGTGGAAGTGAACACGGCGCTTGCCGACAGCCCGGAGCAGGTCAATGACTCTCCCTATGAAGCCGGTTGGCTGTTTGCCATTGAGCCGAGTGACGCGTCGGAAGCCGATGCACTCATGGACGCCAGTGCCTATGAAGCGAGTATCAGCTGATGAGCGAGTCGACGTCCCCGTTCCTGCGGCGACACATCGGTCCGAACGAGGCCGATCAGCGAGCCATGCTTGCAAAGCTGGGTGTCGCAAGCCTCGGTGAACTGATCGATCAGATCGTGCCGGCGTCGATTCGCCGCAAAGACACGATGGACCTGCCTGCGCCGCTGGACGAACACGCCGCCCTGGCGGAGCTCGCCGACAAGGCCTGTGGCAACGCCGTTGCGCGCAGTCTGATCGGACAAGGCTACTACGGCACCCATACGCCTCCGGTGATTGCGCGCAACGTCTTCGAGAATCCGGGTTGGTACACCGCCTACACGCCGTACCAGCCAGAGATTTCCCAAGGTCGGCTCGAAGTGCTGTTCTACTTCCAGACGCTTGTCACCGAACTGACCGGCCTCGATGTCGCTGGCGCATCCTTGCTCGACGAGGCAACTGCGGCCGCCGAGGCAATGGCGCTTTGCCACCGTCAGGTGCGTGGCCGCAGCCGCTTCATGGTCTCCCGACACTGCCACCCGCAAACGCTCGACGTCATCGCGACCCGCGCCGCACCACTCGACATCGAAGTGGTCACCTTCGACGACGATGCGTCCCCCGATTTCACCGATGCCTTTGCCGTCCTGCTGCAGTACCCGCGCTCAACCGGCGCGGTGGTCGATTGTGCCGCGCTCGTACGCGCCGCGCACGACGCTGGTGCCCTGGTTATCGCCGCAACGGACCTCTTGGCACTCACGCTGCTGGCCCCGCCGGGGCAGTGGGGCGCCGACATCGCCGTCGGTAGCGCGCAGCGTTTCGGTGTGCCGCTGGGTTTCGGGGGACCGCATGCGGGCTTCCTCGCTGCGACTGACAAGCTCAAGCGCAACTTGCCCGGCCGCCTGGTCGGCCAGTCGATAGACGCCGCCGAGCGACCCGCCTACCGCCTGGCCCTGCAGACCCGCGAACAGCATATCCGCCGTGAGAAAGCGACCTCCAACATCTGCACCGCGCAGGCATTGCTCGCGATCATGGCGACCCTCTACGCCTGCTATCACGGTTACGACGGTCTCAAGGCCATTGCCACCACCGTGGCTGCGCGCGCATCCAGTCTCGCAACGGCCCTTACCGGGCTTGGCTTGTCAGTTGTGGATGGCAATCGCTTCGATACCGTGGAAGTCTCGACCGACGAGGCGGCGACGGTGCTCGCCGCCGCCCGCGAGGCCGGCTTCAACTTGCGCGCACTCGACGTCGGTTTTGCCGTGTCGGTCGATGAGACGGTGACCACCGATGAGCTCAAT
>CALDHJ010000296.1 GCA_937941555.1 uncultured Granulosicoccaceae bacterium
GCGGCGAGGATCAACGAGTAGGGCAGAATGATCCAGAGCGTCTCCATCGTCAGGGGCGCCTGGGGAATGTGAAACTGCGGCAGTCCGCCCGACACGGCTGCGAGATCAGCCACGACGCGGGTGTCGATGTTGAACCCGATCACGAGCAGGGCCACGGTTACGATGGCGAAAAGTGGTGGCGGCACAATGCGCGTGATTTGCGGCAGCACTTTCGGCAATACGAAGATCAGCGCCAGTGTCACGCCGATCAACCCGAGCAGGACATAGAGTGGCGTCCCGCTGAGCCACACGTCGCCGTCCTTGAAGTGGTCGCGCTGGGCCAGAAAGATCACGATCGCAAGCCCATTGACGAAGCCGAGCATGACCGGATACGGCACGAGGCGGATGAACTTGCCGAGCCTGAAAATGCCGGCGAGTACCTGAAAGAGCCCCATGAGAACCACGGTTGCAAAAAGGTATTCGATACCGTGCTCAACGACCAGCGAGGTCATGACAACCGCGAGCGCTCCGGTTGCGCCGGAGATCATACCGGGGCGACCGCCGATAACGGCGGTGATGAGGCAGATCAGAAAGGCGGAGTACAGGCCGACCAGCGGTTCGACACCGGCGACGAAGGCAAAGGCCACGGCCTCGGGCACCAGCGCAATGGCAACGGTCAAACCCGACAACAGGTCGGTTCGCGCGTTGCGCGTGAGGTTGAAGCGCGAGACAAAGCGGATCATGGCGGGCTCGTGGTGGTGTTCGGTGTGAGCTTGTTCAATGGACCCGTCGGCGAGAAGCGCCGGGACTAGATGACGGCGAAACGCGGTCTGCGGGTGCAGGCGCTGTCGGAAGCGTGAACAGGTCGGGAAGCCAGACTGCGCGTCTGGTATTCAGCCGGTAATGATAGTCGTTCAATCCGGGTGCGGATAGACGCGCTATTGTGCAGCCCCGGCCACACTGTAGTGCAGCGTGGCACGGGTGTGTGCATGTGGCAGGTCGTGGCGTCAGACCCCGTGCAGGCGGCCAAGGTGCGCGAGCATGGGTTCCGCCGAGAGTGCCTTCCCGGTGACGCGCTCGCACAGCTCCGACGGCGAGTGCAATCGGCCGGGATCGTGGATCTCGGTGCGCAGCCACGCCAGCAGCGGCGCGAAGTCACCTGAGGCAATCTGCGTCTCGAGCGCTGGCAGTGCGGCGCGCGCAGCATCGAATAATTGCGCGGCGTACAGATTGCCCAGCGTGTAGGTCGGGAAATAGCCCATTGCCCCCATCGACCAGTGGATATCCTGCAGACAGCCCGTGGCGTTGGAGTCGGGTGTGACGCCGAGGTAGTCGCGGTAGTGCGCGTTCCAGGCGTCTGGCAGCTCAGACGGTTTGAGATCGCCATTGAGCAGCGCGCGCTCGAGCTCGAAGCGCACCATGATGTGCAAGTCGTAGGTCGCCTGATCGGCCTCGACGCGAATCAGCCCCGCCTCGGTGCGGTTTACCGCGCGGTAGAGCTGTTCGGCGTCGAGCCCGGGAAGCGCAAACTCGTCTGCTATCTGCCCGGTGAACCACTCCCAAAAGGGCTTCGAACGGCCGACATGGTTTTCCCACAGTCGGCTCTGGCTCTCATGAATCGACAGGCCGTTGTAGGCGCCGCGTGGCTGGCCGGCAAAGACGCGTGGCAAGCCTTGTTCGTATAGTGCGTGACCGCACTCGTGCATGGAGCTGCCGAGTGCAGTGAGAAGCGTGTCCTCATCGCTGCGCATGGTCATGCGCACGTCACCCGCACCGAGGCTGGTGCAAAAGGGGTGGGTGCTGGTGGCCATGACACCGCCATCGAAGGAAAAGCCCATGCGCGCAACTAGGTCTTTCAGGAACCGGGTTTGTTGATCGACCGGTAGCCCTTTGAGGGCGCTGATGTCGGCGGTGGTTTGCTCGGGCACGCTCGCGCGCAGGTCCACCAAGGCGCTACGCAAGGGGGTAAACACGGCGCTCACGCTGGCCGCTGTCATGCCGGGGTCGAACTCGTCTGCCAGTGCGTCCCAGGCCTCACCGCCCGCCGGCCAGCCCATCGCCTCGGCCTCTCGCCGCTTGAGGCCGACCAGTGTCTCGAGGTGGGGCGCAAATTCCGGGAAGCTGTCGGTGGCGCGCGCTTGCTGCCAGGCGGCCATGGCGACACTGCTCGCTTCGGACAGGGCGACGGCGAGGTCCTCGGGCATGCGGGTCGCGCGGTCCCAGCCTTTGCGCCAGTAGCTGATATTGCAGGCCTGGTCGGCGTCGGTATCGCTGTTGCCTGCTGCATCGAGCCAGTCACCGATCCGCGGGTCGGTCTGCATCTGGTGTGTGAGGCGCGTGAGCTGGCCGAGCTGGGCTGCGCGGTGCGCCACCGCATCACTCGGCATTTGAGTCTCTTGATCCCAGCCGAGCACCGCCTGGGTGCTGCCGAGCAGGGCGATATCACGCTGGTGGTCGACGAGCGATTGGTAGGCGGTGGGGTTGCTCACGGTTCAGGCCTCGGGTCAGTTGACCGGTTTGGGAGGCACGTCGTCTTCGGACGCGTCTTCGAGTGGTTGGTAGGTGATCAGGTGCGAGACGTCGACGCCGTCGCCGTAGCGCTTCTGGATTGCGACGATTGCGTTCTTGCGCTTGGCGAAGATGCGGTTCTCGCCGATACGGTGGTAGAGCCCGGAGCGCTTGAGGGCGTCGAGTACCTTGAATTTCGGGCGCGTGAGGTAGAACGCGATCTTGGCGGAATCGAAGTTTTCGGAGATGCGGGCAAGCATGTCCTCGCCGGTCGCGTCGATCTGGTCGACCGCTTCGATGTCGAGTATCAGGACGCGCAGTTCGGGTTTGTCCGCGACGGCATCAAGCAGGCGTTTTTCGAGGTATCCCGCGTTGGCAAAATACAAGTCGCCATCGTAGCGGTAGAGCGCCATGCTGGCGCTGGTGTTCAGCTTGTAGAGCGCCGCATCGCGGAACACGCCGTCGTCGTCCCGGGCAACTTCCGCAAAGTGCGGTTTCATCGTGCGGTAGAGGTAGAGCAACAACGACAGAATCACACCGACGAAAATACCGGTCTCGAGGTGTGGCGCGGTGGCGAGGGTTGTCACGAACACCACCAACGCGACCCAACCGTCGTGCGGGTTGACGGCCCAAGCGTGCTTGAAGGGCTCGAACTTCACCAATCCCGCGACCGCGACAATGATCACCGCGGCCAGTGTCGACAGAGGCAAGTGGTAGAGCAGCGGTGTGAGGAAGAGCAGTGTGATGCCGACGATCAAACCGCTGATGATTGAGGTCATGCCTGTGCGCGCGCCAGCATCGAAGGCCACGGCCGTGCGGGAGAAGGATCCCGACACCGCATAACCCTGGAACACGCCTGCGACGACGTTGGCGAGCCCTTTGCCGATCATCTCCTGGTCGGCCGAAAGACGCTGCCGGGTTTTCGAGGCGATCGCCTTGGCGATGTCTTCAGTGTTGATGGTGAGATCAGA
>CALDHJ010000297.1 GCA_937941555.1 uncultured Granulosicoccaceae bacterium
ATCGCCGCCGTCGTGCGTGCCTTCAGCGGTCCCGGGGATTCGCTGGTCGCAAGTGAATACAGCTACGCCTTCATCGCAACCGCCTGCCAATTCGCCGGCAGCACGCTGTTCTCCTCCCCGGAGAACGACAGAACCGTCGACGTCGATGCACTGCTCGACGCCGTACGGGAGGATACCCGCATCGTGTTCGTTGCCAACCCCGGCAACCCGACCGGGACCCGTATCGCCGACGCAGAACTGACACGGTTGCGCGCACAGCTGCCCGACAACGTGTTGTTGATTATCGACCAGGCCTACGGCGAGTTTTCCGAATCGGTGGCGCCCGGTCTCTGGCCACTGGTCGATCGCGGCGACACCGTGATCACTCGCAGTTTCTCCAAGGCCTATGCGTTGGCCGGCGCGCGCGTCGGCTGGTGCGCGCTGGCACCCGCCCTCGCGGAGCAGGTACGCAAACTCCTTAATCCGAACAACGTGTCCCGCGCCAGCCAACACGCCGCCATTGCCGCCCTGGGCGACACCGCGCACCTGCAGCGACTGGTCGCCCGCACAGCTGACAACCGCGACCAATTCATAGCGCAACTGCGGCACGCCGGGTTCACAGTCGCGGACAGCCATACCAACTTCGTGTTGGTTCCCTTCGCGAGCGTTGAGCGGTGTGAGTCTGCCGACGCGAAGTTGCGCGCCGCGGGCCTGTTTGCACGTGGCATGGGCGGCTACGGACTCGGCCACTGCCTGCGCGTAACGGTTGCCGATTCGGCGACCCTGAACCGTGTTGCCACCCTGCTTGGAGACCTTGCCGCATGACAGACACCTTCGAATCGGAAGACCGAGGCACCCTGCGCATCGGCTTGTTGGTGCCCTACACCAACACCAATTTCGAACCCGACATGGCCCGACTGAAGCTCGCTGGCGCAACCCTGCACAGCGCTCGGCTCGGCGGCTACGTTGTCGACGAAATCCCGGGCGCGGAACAGATGGCCGGGCTCGGCGCGGCGCCACTCGACGAGCCGATTCGACTGGTCGCCGGTGTCCGCCCCCATGCCGTGCTCTACGGTTGCACCTCGGCCACACTGACGCACGGGCGCGCATTCGACCGGCAACTCGCAGAACGGATCGAATCCGCCTGCGGGGCGGTCACGATCACGGCCGCCAGCGCGCTGGTCGGCGCCATACACGCACTCGGGGTATCGCGAATCGGCTTTGCATCACCCTACCTTGGCGAAATCAACGAACACGCCATGCGCTTCCTCGCGGAGACCGGGATCGAGACCCTGCGGTGCCACGACATTGGCCGAGCACTCGGCAACTACGGCCAGGGCGAATTACAACCCCGAGAAGTGATCGATCTGGGCCTGGCGGCCGACCACCCGGACGCACAAGCCATTGTGCTGTCCTGCACCGACATGCGCGCCGTCGAGGCGGTCGAGACACTCGAAGCCGAGCTGGGCAAACCGGTGATCACCTCGAATCAGGCTCTGGTATATGCCGTGATGCAGGCGTTCAACCGACCGCCCCCTGACCGCCGTTGCGGCCAGTTGCTGCAGGCTCCCCACCGCCGTACCTAAGTCTGAAACCGATACAAGTTGCCCAGCCGCAGTACGGCACGCTCGGCCTGCTGCGCGATCCACCGCTCGTCGGGCGCGGGCAGCCCGTGCACGACCCGCCTGATTTGCAGGTCGCCAATCAGCAACCCGAGGTAGACCTGAATAGCGTCCGGCACCTCTTCACTCGCGAGCTCGCCGGATCGCACAGCCGACTCGAACAACTCGATCAGCAGTGGCACCACCGATTCGCGGCCAGAGGCCGCCAGGGCGGCTCCAAGCTCCCCACTCGGGTCGGCAGCGGCCGCCCGGTTAAGGGTGACGGCGCGCTCGCTTACCAGCACGGACAACAGCACCGGCCCCACCCGCCGCAAGGTCGCCAGGGTGTCGTGGCCACCCTCGATGGCCTCTCGCAAAAGCGCCACGACCGAGGCGGCGTTGCGTTCCACCAACCAACGCATCAGCCCGACTTTGCCGCCGAACCAGGCGTACAAAGTCTGGTTGGACGAGCCGGCCCGTTTCGCAACACTCAGCATCGAGCAACCGGCAAAGCCACGTTCTGCCAGCAAGGCGTACGCGGCCTCTTCGATTCGGTTCTCTCGTAGCAGGCGTTTTTGGCTGGGCATCGACTGGCAGGGCGCGGGCTTGACACAAACTGTACATCTCTATACGGTTTTGTTCAATAGTACACTTCTGTACGCTTTTCGGAGGCCGCACCGTGAACCCGTATTCCTCTCGACTGGTGACCGCCAATGGCACCGCTGCACTCGCCACCGTCATGTTGGGCGTGATGGCCGGATTCTTCTGGACCTACAGTTTCAATGTGAATTACGCAACCCTGGAACTGAGCGCAGACGACTACGCCAGGATGCAATCGCTGTTCAATGTCAACGTCCGCCACAGCATGTTCTTCAGCGTCTTCTTCGGCGCTGCAGTGGCGTCAACTGCCGCCGTCATCGCAAACCTGCCCTACCGGCGAACGGCGTCTTTCTGGTGTCTTGTCGTCGCGTGCTGTGCCTATGTCTTCGGCATCGTCGTCTACACCAGACTCGTCAACCTGCCACTGAACGCGACTACCGAGTCCTGGGTTGTGGGTGCGGTGCCAGCAGACTGGCATCTCATACGCGACGCGTGGAACCACGCGAATCTGGTCCGGGTCGCAACATCGCTGCTGGCCTTTGCCGCGAGCCTTGCTGCGCTCACACTGCGCGCGAGCAACACAGACGCCTGATCACTGATGAGGGTGCAGGCACGCACAGCGGATAACGCCGCTGGCCTGCCTGCATCCGGGCACGGCGCACGCAGTCGATCGGTGCTGTGAGACAATGCCCGGCCCCTTCGTTCAGGCGCCGACTGTGCAACGCCTTTTTGCATTCTTTGAATCGCTGATCGAACCCTTCCCGGACAGCCGCGCGAAGCAACCGCCGACGGGCTTGATGCCGTTCGTGCTGTTTTTCGTGCGCCCCCACTGGCCCGTCTTCGCGGCGGTGGCTGTCTTTGCATGCTTCGCCGCGGTCATCGAGATCTGGCTGTTTGCGTTCCTCGGGCAACTCGTCGATGCACTGGTCGCCCACTCGCCCGACAGCCTATTGCAGGAGTACGGTGCGTCGATGGTGTTTGCGGCCTGCATCGTGGTGTTGTTGCCGGTGGTGTCGCTGCTGTTCAACCTGAGTTTGTACCAGGGCGTGTTCGGCAATTTCCCGGCCCGCTTGCGCTGGCACTTCCACCGCTACCTGCTCGAGCAAAGCGCGAGCTTCTACCAGGACGAATTCGCCGGCCGCATTTCAACGAAGCTGATGCAGACTGCACTCTCGGTGCGGGATGTGGCGACCAAACTCACGGATGTGTTCGTCTACATCTTCACCTATGTCGGCGGCATCTTCGTCGTCGTCGCGCAACTCGATTGGCGACTCGCGGTGCCCTTCGCCGTGTGGTTGATGTGCTACGCGCTTGGGATGCGGTATTTCGTGCCGCGCTTCGCGCGTATCGCCGAAGAGCAATCCGATGCACGCTCCAACATGACAGGCCGTGTCACCGACGCCTACACCAACATCACCACGGTCAAGTTGTTTTCACACGCCGCGCGCGAATCGGCGTTTGCGCGCGACGGCATGGTGGCCTTCCGAAAGCCCGTAGACGAGCAGATGCGCTTGTCGACCATCTACGAAGTCAGTTTCAGTGTCCTGCACAGCGCCCTGTTGCTCGCGGCATCCGGCCTTGCCATCGGCCTGTGGCTGCAGGGCAGTGTTGGCGCCGGAGCGGTCGCGGTGTGTATCGGCTTGGTGTTGCGCATCGAAGGAGGCAGGTAAGGCATTCTGGCAATGTTCAACGATTCCACGACACGAACGTGGTGCGTGGTGGAC
>CALDHJ010000298.1 GCA_937941555.1 uncultured Granulosicoccaceae bacterium
CAACACACCGGCCTCCACCGTACCGGCGGTCGCCCAGCTGAACGCCGAGGCGCTGAGCTGCCTCGCCTACACCCAGGTGATTCGCAAGGGCGCCCCCGCGATCTACGGCCACTACCTGAGCACGGTCTCGATGGCCTCGGGCGCCCCGATGGCGGGCACCCCCGAGATCAGCCTGATGAATTTCATGATCGGGCAGATGGCGCGGTTCTACGACGTGCCCTGGCGCACCTCGAACACACTCGGCGGCGCGAAGACCCTCGATGCACAAGCCGGGTACGAAAGTGCGACCACCCTCATGGCCGTACTCATGGCCGGCGCCAACTACATCTGGCACTCGGCCGGCTGGAACGAGGCCGGCATGCACTGCTCAATGGCGAAATTCGTCGTCGACGCCGAACAGTGTGCGGCCGGCTACCGCATGGCCGAAGGGCTGCGTTGGGACGATTTCGACGAAGCGCTAGCCGCCGTACGCGACATCGGCCCGGGTGGCCACTATCTCGGCCACGCCCACACCATCGAGAACTTTCAACGCGCCTTTTTCATGCCCACCCTCTTCGACAACAACAGCTACGAGCAATGGGTGGCAGAAGGCGAACTCGACACCCCGACGCGCGGGTTGACCAAGGCGCGGGCGCTGTTGGACGCCTACGAGGAACCCACCCTCGACCCCGCAACCGACGAGGCGCTGCGCGACTACATCGCCCGCCGCGAGCGCGAGATTCCGGCGATGGACGCGCTGAACAACACGCACTGACACCAGTCGCACATCGTCGGATCAGCACAGGGCACGCACGTATTGTGATGTCGAAAGATCATCGCGCGTCGCGGATGGTCCGGCACACAGGCGCTTGTATGGTCAATCCGGCAGGTGATAGAGAGAATAACCTGTCGGGGTGAAGGGGCCAGCTCGGGCGCTTCTGATCCGTTTCCGGATACAGACTGTGGGAGATTACTCCTCACCCCGTTCCCGTTAACGCCAATGTGGAATCTAACGGCCAGCGCGAATCTGGACCGCCGATTAAGTGCAAGCTTGCGTCAACGGACACCCCGACAGGCATCGTTAACCTATCGGAGACAGTACTCATGCACAAGTCGCCCGAAACCCTGTTCATCGGAATCGACGTTGCCAAAGATGAGATCGTAATCGCACGCGCCGACCAGCCCGCGGTTCAGAGCGTGGAAAACACTCAGCGTGCACTGAAAACGTGGGTAGCTGCATTGCCCCAGCAGAGCGCGGTGTTGATGGAGTCCACCGGGCGATACCACCAGTTGATCGCCACGCTATTGCACACGGCCGGGCACACTGTGTACCTCGTCAACGGTCTCAAGCTGAGCCAGTACCGCAAGAGTGTCGGGCAGCGCGCCAAGACCGATCCGAGCGACGCGAAGCTGCTGCTGCGGTATCTCCAACACGAATATGCCGCCCTGTCGCCGTGGCAGCCCGCGCCTGAAAACATCAGCACGATCAGAACCTTATTGAAACGACGCAGTGAGGTGATCAAGCACACGGTCGCCTTGCGACAGTCGTTCAGCGACGTGCCGCAGATCGACACCCAGGAAGTCATCGCTTCACTCAAGGCGACTGTGCTCAAACTCGACCGCTTGATCCAAGACCTGATCCAGCAGGAAGACATTGCGCACGCCGCCAAGCGTTGCAAACAGATCACAGGCGTGGGGCCGTTGACCAGCGCCGCCCTGACGGCGACTTACTTCTCGGGTCACTTCACGCGGGTCGATGCGTTCATCGCGTTCATCGGCCTGGATCTGCTCGCCAACGACTCGGGACGCAAATCAGGTCGGCGACGCTTGAGCAAGCAAGGAGACCCGGAAGTGAGACGACTGCTGCACAACGCCGCGATGTCAGCATCCCGAGTCGGTCGATGGAAACAGTACTACGAGCGCTACCTGGAACGTGGCTTCGAGCGTACGCAAGCGTTGGTGATTTTGGCACGCAAGATCGCACGCGTAGCGTTCGGTCTGTTGAGGACCGGCAGAGACTACGACGAAACGACACTGTTCGGACCGGTGTAGAAACAACACAAATCACTTGCCGGGCACCATAGAATCTCCCACAACAGCTCCTTGTGTTCACTGCCGAAGAAAAAAAAGACTGTGGGAGCACCCGCGCGGCGGACCGTCCATGAGGCGCGAACGTGACGCTGAAAAAAGTGACGCAGCACGCCAAAACACCGCAATCGCGCGTCACGAACGCGCTCCCACAGCGAGGGTACGCGCTAGCCTTCAGTAGCCGGCGACGACGCCTCGGCACGCCGACGCTTCTTGGCCTTGTAGTGCGCCTTGGTCGCGACGTAGAGCGTCTTGTCCACTTCGCAGAACACCGTCGTGCCATCGCGGCTGGTGTAGCGCGTTGTCTTGACAATCTCGCACTCACCGTCACGCTCGGCCTGCGCGCGGATGGCCTCGACCTCTTCTGGCGTGTAGACGCTTTCAGCGACAACGTCTTCGTAGGCCGGCACCTTGAAGCGGATCGCCGCAGCCTTGTCCCAGACGACATACTGGCTGTCGAGCAGGTTGATCAGTTGCACCATCGGTACCGGATCCACCGCTGAAAACAGGCTGCCACCGAAAATCGCGCTGACGTAGTTTCGGTTGCGGTAGCTGATCGGCACCTCGACCACAATACGCAGCAAGTCGTCCGACACGCTGAGCACACGGCCTGTGGTGCGCCGGTACATCGGTGACCAGTTCAGACCGTGCTTGAACAGAGTCGACTTCTTGAAGAATCGGGTGCCGTGCTTGGCAAGTGCTTGGTAGATCGACATGGTGTGCAGTCAGCGTGGAGCCAGGGAAAGGGTGCTACCAGGGGTGAATCCGGCCATCCCAGGTGAAGAAGGTGCCGGTCTTCTCGAAGGTCAGCCCGCACGCGAGCTCCACGATACCAGCCGCGCTCTCGTCAGGCGATATGTCCGCCGTCGGCCCTCCCATGTCCGTGCGCACCCAGCCGGGATGAATCGGACACACCGTGATGCCGTCTTCCGCGAGCTCCTGCGAGAGCACGTGCATGACCTTGTTCAACGCGGCCTTGCTGCTGCGATAGGCGTAGAGTCCGACGCCACCGTGCACCATCGACCCCATCTGGCTCGACACCGTCACGATGCGCGGATTGGTCGCCCGCCGCAACGACGGCAACAACGCGTGGCTGACACGCAGCGGCGAGAGGGTGTTGATCGCAAAGGTCTCGAGCCAGGCGTCGCTAGAGAGTGCGTCGCGCGCCTGCGCCTCTGGCCCGATGACGCCAGCGTTGTTGACCAGAATATCAATCGTCTGCGTTGACAACGTTTCACCCAGTGCCGCGACGGCGGATTCATCCGTGACCTCAAGCGGGTGCAACTTCACGTCGTCGGACTGTGCCAGGGTCGCGAGCGACTCGCTAGGCTCGCCGCGGTAGGTCGCGATCACGGCGAGGCCCTTGGCGAGAAAGTGTTCGACAAGTTTGAGTCCGATGCCGCGCGAGGCGCCAGTGATCAGGGCTGTGTCCATGTGCTGTATCAGGTCTCTCCGCAGAAGCCCGCCATGCTATCCCAGCAACTGGGCCCGGTGTGAGCGCGCAGGGGAAACACCGGCGTTCACGGCGCATCGCCGTCGAAAACAGGCAATTCGGATTCATCAAGACACACCCATTGCGCGCGCGATGCCCAGTGTTCGTGGCACTGCGGCGTGATCGGCGGCGGGCCGTTCAATGACCCCGCCGGAATCACGGCATGGCGGCCGTCGCGGGTCAGTCGGGGCACGTGGCAGCCACAGG
>CALDHJ010000299.1 GCA_937941555.1 uncultured Granulosicoccaceae bacterium
GGCGGCGAAGTGGTAGCTGTCACGCCAGGACTCCACCCGCTCGCCGATACTGCCCAGCACCAACAGCAGCACCATCGGCAACGTCAGCGCCAGCGCTGCGCACGCCGTGGCGAGCGAGAAGCTGGCGATTCGGCTGCGCAGACGACCCAGCGCAGTGGCGAGGTGCCGTTGGCCGGCGGCAAGTGTGCGCTGCAAATGGGCCTTCATGCGGGTTCCTCAGCGAAGCCATCGTGCACGAGGGTGCCGGCATCGAGCGCAATGACCGGCATTTCCATCTGTTCGACCATGTAGTCGTCGTGGGTTGCGATCAGAACGGTTACACCTTTCTGATTGAGCTCCCAGAACAACCGCATGATGTCCCGGGACAACTCGCGGTCAAGGTTGCCGGTGGGCTCGTCGGCGATCAGCACGGCCGGGCGATTGACCACGGCGCGTGCAATCGCAACGCGCTGTTGCTCGCCGCCGGACAGCTGGGATGGATTGACGTGTTCGGCTTTCAACAAGCCGACTTTTTCGAGCGCTGCGCGCACGCGACCTGCGGACTCCGACGGCGGTATGCCCGCGACTTCGAGCGGCAGCGCCACGTTGGCGTGCACACTGCGATCGAACAGCAACTTGTTGTCCTGGTAGACGGTGCCGATCTGTTGCCGAAACCCTGGAAGTGCCTTGCGGTTGAGTGACGCGGTGTCGATGTCGTTCACGGTTACGCGACCCCCGCTCGGGATCGAGACGGCATTGATCAATTTGAGCAAGGTGCTCTTGCCCGCGCCCGAGGGGCCGGTCAGAAAACCCATCGACCCGCTCGGCATGTCGAAGCTCAGGTTGCTCAGCGCGTTCGTTGCGCTGAGGTCATAACGCACGGTCGCGTGTTCAAACCGAATCACGTTCAGCCTCCCCGAGCAGCGCGTCGACAAAGGCTTGAGCTTCGAAGGGCTGCAAATCGTCTATGCCCTCGCCAACCCCGATGAACCGCACCGGGATGGCGAGCTCGTGTGCGAGCGCGAACAACACGCCGCCTTTGGCGGTGCCGTCGAGCTTGGTGACTACCAGTCCGCTGACCTTCGCCGCATCGTGGAATTGCCGGGCCTGACTCAGGGCGTTCTGCCCGGTGCTGCCGTCGAGCACCAGCAGCACCTCATGTGGCGCGGTGTCGTCGAGCTTTCCGATTACACGCAACACCTTGGAGAGCTCGTCCATGAGATTCGATTGGGTCTGAAGCCGCCCGGCGGTGTCGGCGATGAGCACGTCGACGTGCCGTGCCCGCGCGGCGCTGACGGCGTCGAAGATGACTGACGCCGAGTCGGCACCGGCACCTTGTGCGATCACCGGGACGTCGTTGCGCTCGCCCCAGGTCTGCAATTGCTCGACGGCGGCTGCTCGAAAGGTATCGCCCGCTGCGAGCATGACCGAGAGACCGCCGCGTTGCAGTTGTTGGGTCAGCTTGCCGATGGTTGTGGTCTTGCCCGAGCCGTTGACCCCGACCACGAGTATGACGTAGGGGGCTTTTTTCTCGATCTCGAGGGGCTGTTCGACACCGGCGAGCTGCTCGACGAGCGCGGCGGAGAGGTGTTCGCGCAGGCCGGTGCCAGAGTTGTCCTGTTTGGCGCGAACACGCAGGTCATCGAGCAGGGCAGTGGTGGTGGCGACGCCGACGTCGGCCATGAGCAGCTCGGATTCGAGGTCTTCGATCAGCTCCTCGTCGAGCACCTTGCGCCCGAGCAGGCGATCGAGCAGCCCCCCGCGCAGCCGGCTGCCGGTCTTGTCCAGCTTCTTGCCGAGGGTGGCATCGGTGGTGTCGGGTTGTTCGGGTGTTGCGTCCTCGGATTTGCGGGAACGCAGAAAACTGAACAACTTCATGGGCGGGTCCGGTTGGCGGTGCAGCACAGCGTTGTGTGCCACGGGGTCATCCCGTATGTTACCGCGCATGTTGATGATTTTCCCGGGTAGTTGAGTCGGTGCGAAAGTTGGCTGCAACGGCGCCGCGCTTGCGCGTTGTCGGGGGGCGGTGGCGCGGGCGCCGGCTGCCGTTTCCGGTGGAGAAGGGTTTGCGTCCGACCGCCGATCGGGTGCGAGAGCAGCTCTTCAACTGGCTTCAGGGTGAGCTCGCCGGTGCGCGCTGTCTCGATCTCTTCGCGGGGTCCGGTGCGCTCGGAATCGAAGCGGCGTCGCGCGGCGCGGCGAGCGTGTTATTGGTCGACGCCAACCCGTGTGTGGTGCGCCATCTCGATGAGACTCTCGAGACGCTGCAGTCGGGTGACGACCAGCCGGTGTGTACGACACACTGCGGGGACGCCCGCGATGTCATCGAGGCCGGCCGCGGTCCCTGGCATATCCTCTTTCTCGACCCGCCCTTTGATGCGCCTTTAAATGAAACCGACTTTGTCAGGCTCGACAACGTCCTTGAAGCCGGTGGGTGGGTCTACTGCGAGCACCGCAGCGGTGAATCATTGGCCCCGCTGCCGGCGCGGTGGACACGCCACCGCGAGGGTCGCGCAGGCGAGGCGTCCTATGCGCTGTTTCGCGTGGCGGGCTGTGCGGCAGCCGACGGGGGGTAAAAAAAAGTTCCCCAAGGGTCGCAGGTGGGGCATGATTGGCGCCGCGAAACCGCCAGTGACAGCACTCTATGGGCACTTTGGCCGTCTATCCGGGTACTTTTGACCCGATTACCTGCGGACACCTCGACGTGGCAACCCGCGCAGCGGCCATTTTTGACCGCGTCGTGCTCGCCGTTGCCGCCAGTGAGCGCAAGGACCCGGCGTTCTCGCTCGAAGAGCGGGTCGCGCTTGCACGCGAGGTGCTCAAACCCCTCGAAAACGTCACGGTGGTGGAGTTTTCGGGCCTGCTGGTCGATTTCGTGCGCTCCCAGGGCTCGCACGTGGTCATACGTGGACTCAGGGCCATTGGGGATTTCGAATACGAGGTCCAGCTCGCGAACCTCAATCGCCGCATGGCGCCCGATGTCGAAACCATCTTCATTGCCGCAAGCCAGGAATACGCCTTTTTGTCGTCCAGCATGGTGCGGGAAATTTCCTCGCACGGCGGCAATGTCAGCGATTTCGTCCACCCGGCCGTGGCCACGGCCCTGGCCGATGTCTACGGCGAACCGCGCCGCTGACGCTGGCCCATGGCACTGCTCATCACGGACCACTGCATCAACTGCGATCTGTGTGAACCCGAGTGCCCGAACAACGCCATCAGCATGGGGGAGGAGTACTACCTCATCACACCGAGTCTGTGCACGGAATGCGTCGGTCATTTCGACACGCCGCAGTGTGTGACGGTCTGCCCGGTTGATTGCATCGGTTCGGATCCGGCCCACCCGGAGAGCGCAGACACGCTGATGTCGAAGTTCGAGCGGCTGCAACGGCCCGCCGAGAGCCGTTAGCGCTCAAATCAATATTCTGGCCCGGATAGGGCAGGACACGCATTGTTCACGCATTGTTAATGTGGCCAGTCCGGTATCCCGGACCGTAACTTGCTGACAGCTTCTTTCCCCGGACACGAAAGTGTCCTTCAAAGCGCCATTACCGATTCGGTGAAATGGGCAAGAAGATAAATGCGGGTGAAATCATGAAACAGTCAGCGTTGGCAGTATGTGCCGCAGTGGTATGGGCGCCCTTGGCCTCAGCCGGTCTGTTCGATGAGGTCAAACCTCACGCGACCAACTACGAATACTTTCAAGCAGGCTTCGTCAGTCAGCCTGATGATTTTGATGGCCTTGAATTGGGTGCCTCGATGCCGTTTGCGAGCAATGTTGCCGTGATGGGTCGTTTGACGCTTCCCTCCGCTACGGTCAACGGCGTCAGCGTCGATTCGCGGCGTATCGAGGTCGGCACTCGGTACTTCTTCGAGATGCCATCGCTCGACCAGACCGACGCGGACCTCGGGGTTTCTCTGGCCAACGTCGATGTCAGTGGGGGAGGGTTCAGCGAGAGCGATTCTGCCTTGCTGCTCTCCGGTCAGTTGCGACGGGCCATGAACCGCCAGATTGGCAAGTCGAAGTATGCGATCAACGAAGCCTACGGCGGCGCCCAGGTGGCGGTAGGGGATCTGACCTCCCGAGCGTTGCATGCCGGATTGCTCGTTGACCTCAACCCGAAAGTGAGTGCCAACGCGGAGGTCATGGTTGACGACGGTGCGCACCTGCGCCTCGGCATCCGCATGGATTTGGCGAAGCCGGATGCGCCACGGCGCGCGGCGTTGTTGCGCAAGAAAGAACCCGTCGCCGAAACTGGAAGTCAGCCTGAGACGGCTGCGCTGGAAGCTGCACCCGAAGAAGCGGACAACCGCGTGGTGTCGTTCTTCCGCAAGCTCTTTCGCCAGGGACCCGAAGCGACCGCAAGTGACGTCGCAGCTCCAGTGGATGGCAAAGCGGTTCCGTTGATCGAGGCAGCCCCGGCAACCGGCGCGTCCACGGTCCAGGAATCTGTCTACACCGTTCCGGGCAGTCAGTAGACGCCAGAGACGATCCGCTCGACACTTTACGGTTGGGCGGTGCGGTCGAGACACGGCAGCGGATTCGCTGCTCTCTCTCGCCCTCAGGCCGTGTCAGCCCTCAGTGCTGGCAGCGGCGACACCAGAAGGTTGATCGTTGCCCGATGGTCCGCGATTGAATCGGATCACCGCAGTGCGTACACGGTTCGCCCGCCCGCCCGTAAACCGTTAACGACTGTGCGAAGTAGCCGGGCTCCCCATCGCTGTTGATGAAATCCCGGAGCGTCGTGCCGCCTTGCTGAATGGCCGCGCGCAATACGGTGACGATGCTCTCGTGCAGTGCCGTGTACTCTGCGCGTGTAACCCTACCTGCAGCCCGTCCCGGACGAATACCCGCTCTGAAGAGCGACTCGCTCGCGTAAATATTGCCCACACCCACCACCGTTGCATTGTTCATGATGAAGGTCTTGACCGGGGCCTTGATGCGACGCGAGCGGGTGAACAACCACGCTGGATCGAAGGCGGCATCGAACGGCTCCGGGCCGAGTGCCGCGAGCCGCGGGTGCACCGCTTGTGTGGACGGTTGCCACAGCCAGCAGCCGAAGCGGCGCGGGTCGTGGTAGCGCAGTCCGTGTCCGCTCGCGAGTCGCAGGTCGACATGATCGTGTTTGCGCAGCGCTTCGTCGGCACTGGTGACACGCAAGCTGCCGGACATGCCGAGGTGGACGATGGCTGTGCCAGGGTCTGTCTTGATCAGAAGGTATTTGGCTCGCCGCGACACGGCGGTCACCGTCTGGCCGACCAGGGCGTGGATGTCCTCGGGCACCGGCCAACGCAAATTGGGATTGTGAACTGCCAGAGACGCGATGACAGCGCCGTGCAGCCATGGCTCGATGCCGCGGCGCGTGGTCTCGACTTCCGGTAATTCCGGCACAGGATGTTCAGCCTAGAGGGAAAGGCCCAGTGTCGCCGCGTCGGCAGCGCTGATCAAGTAGCGGTGATCGCTACCTGCGCGGTGGAGTGTCACCAACGCTCCATCGGCCCAGGCGTGCCAGACTTGCTTTTCGTCTGATGCGTTGATGTCGAATTCGATGGCTGACGCCGGTGCGGTGTTGTTGTGCGCTCGCACCCCTAACGCTGACAGCTCCGACCACACGTCGGAATCAACCTCGGTGTCGCCGATGGAGACTGCCTCGGTGACGTGGCGAAAGGGGCGGCGCTCGACAAAGGCGTTCAGGCCGCCCTCGATCAAGGGCACATGCTGGTCATCGAGCAGCACGACAGTGTCATCGATCTGCACATAGCGTCGGTTGCTGACAGGCTCGATGCCGCCGAAGAACACCGCCGTGTCGTTGCCAAGGCGCATTCGCACCGTCGGCGCAGCCAGGCCGGTTGAATCGAGATTGATGTCGCCGATCGCGTAGCCGTCCTTGCGCTCGGTGTCGATCAGCGCCACGAGTTTCTCGACGCGCGATCCGTCGGCCGCGACCTCCACCGGTTGCCGCAGTCTCCAGCCGGCACCGTCGCGTGCGAAGGCGAAGGTCTGGCCGTCCCCGCGTACTAGCGTCAGGCTGTCCACTGTGTGTCGCAGGCTGGCGCGGCGCTCGGGCAGTTTGTCGTTGATGTCATACCAGGCCACCAGCGCCAGCGCACCGAGACCGATGAACATCACGATATTCGTGGCAGCGCGTTTGCGCGCGTTCGGGTTGCGTCGGCTAACCATGTCTAGTGGGCCTGTCGCCGCCAGACCACGAGGGTCGCCGTCGCAAGCAACAGCGGCAGCAACGCAAACAGGGTCGCGCCGAGCAGACCACGTTGTGTCTGGCTCAGCGTCACGTGGCGATCGCGCGCGGGCAGGGATGTGTATTGCACTGGCGCCGCGCTGCTGAGGGCGTCGAACAGACGCTCACCGAGCGCGAGGTTGATGCCGTTGCCGAGCCAGCTGTTGGCGAGGAAGTCTCCGTCGCCGATGAGCGTGAGCTGCCCCGCGGCGTCCGCAGGCGCCAGACTCCAGGCGAAGTTCAGTGGCCCCGGCTGCTCGCCAGTGTCGTCGGGCGCGATGCGGCCGGCGATGTCGCCGGTTTCGTTCCAGCTGCGTGGTGTACTTTGCAGCAACGGTGTTGCTGTCCAGTTCGAATAGAGCGCGTCGGCCGAGAAGGCGACAGCGCGCGGGAACAGGCTGATGCCATCCATGCCGCGTGTGGCGTCGTGCTGCGTGTAGTCGGTCACCACGGCGAAATCGGGCCTGGGCAGATTGAGTGCATCGCTCGCGGCATCAACGATCACCCCGGGCAGTTGTTGGAGTCCGGTCAGGTGTTCGATGGCGGAGGCGCTGACATCACCGTCGTCCGCCAGCCACAAGACTCGGCCGCCGCTGGTGATGTAGCGCGACAGGGTGTCGAGCTCATCGGTCTGCACGGTGTTCTGCGGGCTCGCGACAACCAGCAGGTCGCCTGGCCTCGCTTCGAGCGTGTCCAGCGTCAAGTTGACGCTCGCGATGGCGTAGCCGCGTTCGCGGAGGCGGTTGCTGAATTCGCCATAGTGGTGATTGGCCGAACCGCTGGCGTCGCGCTCGCCGTGACCCGTGACGAACAGCGCGCGCCGGTCCTCCGCTCGCATCAGTGATTCGAGTGCGCCGGTGATAGCACTTTCCGACAGCGCCTGGCTGCGTCGACGGCGTTCGCCCATCTTGACCAGCACCGCGCCCTGCGCGCCGATCTCGATCTCGCGGGCGATGGCCGGGTCGCGATCCGTGTCGATGTGTTTGAATTGAACAAGTGGGTTGGTGCGCGCATAACGCTCGACCAGATCCCGGCCGGCCTGCACGAGCAGACTGCCCCGTCCGGCGTACACTTCAACAACGGCGGGTTCGGTTATTGTCTCGAGAACGGCTTTGCTGTGCGGGCCGAGTGAGTTGCGGGATTCGCGCGTGACATCCACGCTCAGCGCGTAGCGGCTGCCGAGGGCCGTGGTTGCAATCAGGCAGCCAACCAGCAAGGCGTGGAAGAAGACGTTGTCCAATCGGGCAGTGAAATTCATGCGCGGTCTCCGAACAACCGGGCGTTCTCAAGTGCCCGTGTGACAACAGCAATCGACACCGCGATCACCGCTGCAAAAAAAGCGAGGTCACCGGTGTGCAACACACCGGCCAGCGCTCGGCTGAGGTGCGTGCTGATGGCCAGCTGGGCAACCCAATCACCCGCAAGCGTGGTGCTTCCCTGGCCCATGAGCCAGAGCAACATCAACACCGACGCGGTGCAGAAGGCGGCGGCTTGGGGTGACCGACAGAGTGCAGAACAGGCGAGGCCAATGCCAGCGCAGGCCACCAGATAGAGCCATTGGCACGCATGGGCGTACAGGATCGCACCTAGGTCGATGGGGGCGACGCTGAACAACACGATGACATTGAGTGCGGACAATGCGCTGACGCCGCCAACCAAACAGGCGACCGCAGCGAGCTTGCCGGCGGCAACGGTGAGGCTGCTCAGCGGTGCCATCAGCAAGCAGCTCAAGGCGCCCGTTTGGCGGTCGCCCGCGAACTTCTGCATGCACAGGATTGGAATCGCAAGCATGCAGGCAAAGGTTGCGGGCAGGGTGTAGCGGCCGAGCAGCCAGGTGCTCAGTCCGGGAGCGTCCGGGTTCAGCGCGAGCCGCGGCTGCAGGTCGAGGTAGGCTTCAAGCGATGAGAGGCTGTACCAGGCGAACGTGCATTGCAGCAGCGTGGCGATCAGCCAGAGCGCCGGGTTGCGCAGCGCGCGCGACAGTTCCAGTCCGATCACGGCCTTCACGATGACACCTCCGGCGCGTGAACGGGAGGTATGGCGGCGGCATCGGTTGAATCCGCGGGCTTGGTCGGTTCGAACAACAAGGGTGAGAGCTGCATCAGCCCCCAGCCGCGGTCGGCGATGCCCGTGCTCAGCTGCTCCGTGCCGCCGTGCACCGTGACCTTCCAGCCGTCGCGTTCGGGCTCGGCGTCAACCACCATCGGCAACGCGCAAAGATCGGCATGGCTGATCGGCTGGGCCACGCGAATGAACACGGTTTCAACAGTGCCGGGTGCGAGATCGGGCGTGTGTTCGCTCAACACGCCGCCCGCGAGTGTGGCCACGCGGGTGCAACAGGCACGTACGTCGCTGAGGTGGTGGCTGCTGATGATGACTGCCGTGTCGCTGGCGATGCTGCGTATGGTCTGGGCGAATTTCTGTTGCTGATCGATGTCGAGCCCGTTGGTGGGTTCGTCCAGCAACAAGAGCGCGG
>CALDHJ010000300.1 GCA_937941555.1 uncultured Granulosicoccaceae bacterium
AGGCGATGGTGCCCTCGATGAGCTTCAAGAGCGCCTGCTGCACGCCCTCGCCCGACACGTCACGCGTGATCGACGGATTGTCGGACTTGCGCGAGATCTTGTCGATCTCGTCGATGTAGACGATACCCGTCTGCGCCTTGTCGACGTCGTAGTCGCACTTCTGCAGCAGCTTCTGAATGATGTTTTCGACGTCCTCACCCACGTATCCGGCTTCGGTCAGGGTGGTTGCATCCGCAATAGTGAACGGCACGTTCAAAAGTCGTGCGAGCGTTTCAGCCAACAGGGTCTTGCCCGACCCAGTCGGGCCGATCAAGAGAATATTGCTCTTGGCCAGTTCGACCTCGTCCTTCCCGCCGCTGTGCTCGAGGCGCTTGTAGTGGTTGTAGACCGCGACAGCGAGGATGCGTTTGGCCGCCTCTTGTCCGATCACGTACTGATCCACTACGTCTTTTATTTCGGTAGGCTTGGGGAGCTTTGCGCTGCTGGCAGTGCTCTGTTCCTGAATTTCTTCAGTGATGATGTCGTTGCATAGATCAACACATTCATCACAAATGAACACAGACGGTCCTGCGATCAACTTGCGCACTTCGTGTTGGCTTTTTCCACAGAACGAGCAATACAACAATTTGCTGTCGTCGTTGCCGCGATCTTCACCGTCCGCCATCTGTCATCTCCCAGGCACTGTAAAATCCACAATGCCGCCTTTATATGGCCAATGCAAGCCAGCTATTGCCGACCTGCGATCCACTTCCCAGCCTTTCCATACGGCGTTTCGATACCACTTGGACAGGCTGAGCACTGGCACACGTTTTCAGTCTTCGCTCTGCACCGAGCGGCTGCTGACAACCTTGTCGATGAGTCCGTATTCGAGTGCCGCCTCGGCGTTGAGGAAGTAGTCCCGATCAGTGTCGTCCTGGACCTTGTCCAGAGGTTGACCCGTGTGCTCGGCGAGAATTTCGTTCAACCGTTGGCGGATACCGAGTATCTCGCGAGCGTGGATATCGATATCCGACGCCTGGCCCTGAAAACCGCCCATGGGCTGATGCACCATGACGCGCGAATTCGGCAGCGCAAACCGCTTGCCCTTGGCGCCTGCAGCAAGAAGCACGGCGCCCATGCTGGCCGCCTGGCCGATGCACATGGTACTGACGTCAGGTTTGATGAACTGCATCGTGTCGTAGATCGACATTCCCGCAGTGACCGAACCACCGGGCGAGTTGATATAGAGATAGATCTCTTTCTCGGGATTCTCGGATTCGAGAAACAGCAGCTGTGCAACGATGAGGTTGGCCATGTGGTCTTCCACCTGACCGACGACAAAAATCACGCGCTCTTTGAGTAGCCGCGAGTAAATGTCGTACGAGCGCTCACCTCGCGGTGTTTGCTCTACCACGATTGGCACCAGCGCATTGCTGGCACCCAGTGCTCCGTATTCTGTCCGGGAGTCCAAAGACATCAATTCACCTATCTCCTAAGCGCCACCGCGCGACTGTTGCCGACGTTCCATGACTTCCTTGAAGGTCATGGGTTCATCGGCCACTTTGGCTTGATCAAGAACCCAATCGGTCACAACCTGTTCCAGAACGACACCTTCGACACTCTGGAGCAGTTGTGGGTTGCTGTAATAGTAGTCAACGACTTGATTCGGGTCTTCGTAGGCCGAAGCCAATTCTTCCACTCGGGCCCGCACCGCATCCGGATCGGGCTTGAGTTCAGCTGTCTTGACGATTTCGGCAATCACAAGCCCCAACTTGACCCGGCGCTCTGCTTCTTCACTGAACATTTCGTCCGGGAACGCAGTGCCTTCCGGGGGTTTCTGGCCACCCATGTGCTCGGTCATCCGGGTAATCAGCTGTTCTCGCAAACGTCCGACCTCTTCGGTGACCAGCGCCTTGGGCAATTCGACCTCGTTCTGCTCGAGCAGTCCATCCATGACGTTCTGCTTGACCAGCTGCTCAACAGACCCGCGCAATTCGCGTTCCATGTTTGAGCGAATGTCTGTCTTGAGCGCATCGAGACCGCCCTCTTCCACGCCGAACGCCTTGACGAACTCGTCGTCGAGCTCAGGCACCTCGGCTTCGCGGACTTCGTTGACCTTGATATCGAACTCCGCGGCTTTACCGGCGAGTTCAGCGTTGTGGTAGTCCTCCGGGAACGTCACATTGATGCGCTTCTCTTCGCCGGCGCCCATGCCGGCGATATTGGTCTCGAAGCCTTCGATCATCGTGCTCGAACCCAGAACCAGAGGCGCGTTTTCGGCGCTCCCGCCCTCGAAGGCTTCGCCGTCAACGTAGCCGGTGAAATCGATCATGACCTGATCACCGTCAGCAGAGGCCCGCTCGACCGGCTCGTAGGTTGTGCGTTGCTTCTGAAGCGTTTCGATCATGTCGTCGACATCGCTGTCCTGCACATCCGACGTCGGGCGATCCAACGCCAACTCGCCCACGGGTGCCACCGTGAACTCGGGGTAGACCTCGAACGACGCCTTGTAGGAAAACTGCCCGGACTCGTCGCCTGCGCTCTCCACCGGCTCAACACTCGGCCACCCGGCCGGCCGCAGGTTCACCTGCTGCACAGCTTCCTGGTAGGTGGTCTGAATGAGTTCGCCGATGACTTCCTGACGGACCTGACCGGAAAACCGTTTGCGAACAACTGGCATCGGCACCTTGCCCGGCCGGAAGCCGTTGATTTTGGCGGTTTTACGTAGATTTTGCAGCCGCTGATCAACAGCGGAATCAACCCTTTCGGCCGGGACAGAAACGGAGATCGTGCGCTGCAGGCCCTCGCTCGATTCAACGGTGACTTGCATGGTCTTCCTCGTAGTAAATCATTGATTTGCGGACCGCTCGCAGTGCGCGCAGCGGCAGTTGACTGTTGGTGCGAAAGGAGAGACTCGAACTCTCACGGGGGCTACCCCACTGGAACCTAAATCCAGCGCGTCTACCAATTCCGCCACTCTCGCCCACCGGGTTGGATCCGCCGGCGCCTCTCGCCGTCTAGGGCACCGAGGCCTGCCAGGCCGGATCGCGGAACGGGCCGCTGTTTCACGCCCCGAGCAC
Organism: uncultured Granulosicoccaceae bacterium; assembly: GCA_937941555.1. GTDB lineage: Bacteria > Pseudomonadota > Gammaproteobacteria > CALCKW01 > CALCKW01 > CALCKW01. Next base: position 3,060 of record CALDHJ010000300.1, read on the forward strand.
AAACAAGCCCGACCGAAGCCGGGCTACGAAAAAAATGGGGTGGACGATGGGGATCGAACCCACGACAACAGGGATCACAACCCTGTGCTCTACCAACTGAGCTACGCCCACCACTGAAACTGGCACGCCCGGCAGGACTCGAACC
>CALDHJ010000301.1 GCA_937941555.1 uncultured Granulosicoccaceae bacterium
ACATGGTTGCAGGAGCAGGCACTCGTCGAACACATCGACGCGGTGTGCACGAGCTTTGGCGCCGACAACGCGGTCTTGTCGTTCTGGGAGGCAAGCGGATACCAGGCAGCCTATCTCGGCCATGTGCGCGAGGCGACGAGCGGCGCGTTTTCAGTGGCCATGGTACGCTCACTGACACCCCGCAACCGCGATTTGATGGCACTCGCCAGAGTCGCTTTTGCGATTGCGCTCCACAAGCGAACACCCGACGATCCGACTCTTGAAGCCCGCCTGCACCCACGGGACTGCCCACGTGAACACTGACGTCAGTGTCATCATTCCAACCCACAACCGCCGCCACACGCTCGAGCGCGCTCTGACCTCAGTGGTTCAACAGCGGCACCCGCCGCACGAGATCATTGTCGTGGACGACGGCTCGACCGATGGCACGGCAGACTGGCTGCGCAGCACCTGGCCCGCTGTCACGCTACTCGAACAAGACAACCGCGGTGTCAGCGCGGCGCGCAATCGCGGTATCGCACGGTCCAGCGCGACCTGGATCGCACTGCTCGATTCGGACGATGCCTGGCATCCTGACAAACTGGCGCACCAGATCGCAGCACTGCGCACCGACGGGCGCTGCCGGCTCTGCCACACGGACGAGACCTGGTACCGCAACGGTGTCCGCGTGAACCCGCGACAACGGCACCGCAAGTCCGGAGGTCACATCTTCATGAATTGCCTGCCACTGTGTGCGATATCGCCGTCTGCGGCAGTGATACACCGCGACGTGTTCGAGGATATCGGCGAGTTCGACGTGTCGCTGCCCGCGTGTGAAGACTACGATTTCTGGTTACGGCTGTGCGCGCGCGAGCCGGTGCTGTATATCGATGATGCGCTGGTGATCAAGACCGGTGGCCACGACGACCAGCTGTCGCGACGCTACCCCGCAATGGACCGGTTCCGCATTCAGTCCCTGTTGCAATTGCTCGAAACCGTTGAGCTCTCGCCCGAGAATTACCGCGCCGCTCTCGACACCCTGGACGGCAAGCTCACGGTCTACGGCAACGGTGCACGCAAGCGCGGCCGAGCCGACGAAGTGGAACGCCTGCAGGCGCGCCGCGACGCCCTGACCGAGCGCACTGACTGATGATGCTCCTCGAAGCCCCGCGCTGGGTGCCGACCGCTTGCCTGACCACCTGCGAGCACCATATCGCGTCCGACACCGTCGCTACGCTGGCAACCGAGGCCGACGTGTACCTCACCGAACAGCCAGCGGCGCACCGAGACGCCTGGGTTTGGCTGATCGCGCTGGACGACTGGCCATACGCCGAACACGAGCCGCGTCTGATCAACCGCATCGCATCTACAACAGGCTCGCTCTTTCCGCCGATCCATTTTCGCGCACCTTTTGCCCAAGCGACACTCACCGAATCGGACCCGTCGCAACCCGTTGCCAGCGCCTACGGCGAGCTCATCCGTCTGCACCCGGCAGAGTTGGTGCAACAGCTTGTGATGCCAGCAACGTCATCTGCCGATGACGCGATAAAGGCCTTGCAACGCATGCGCTCCGCGATGGCCCGTTTGACGGATGCAACGCCCGCACGGCTCCCACCGACGCTGATCCCGGACATCACGCGCAACGTCCACTACACCCACAGCGAGCGCCTGATCCTCGAACGGCTCTGTCATCGCCACCATGCGCTCTATACAGCGTGGCCGGCAGTGAAAGCGACGCGTTGCAACACCGCTCGCGAAACACTGGTGCAGCTCGAACAACACCTTGACGCGTTCGAGACGCGGTACACATGATCGAATCGGTTTACATCGAAGAAGACGTTCGCGACCACCCGCGCACGCTGGAGATCTTGCGCAAGCTGCCGCGTGCCGAGGTGCAGACCATCCAGCGCTATGGTGAGTTGTTCAACCGCAAACGCCAGAACTTCAGGCTGCAGAAACAGCAACCGGCATTGATTCTGGCGCGAAAGCACGCCAACCACGTACTGAGCGCGCCCGCGGACTACAACATCGGTGGCCAGCACAATTTCTACTTCAGTCACTTGCTCAATTGTGTGTACGACTGCCGCTACTGCTTTTTACAAGGCATGTTCCGAAGTGCCAACTACGTCCTCTTCGTCAACTATGAGGACTTCTTCGAGCAGATCGCACAGACTCAACACACTCTGTCGTCGCCGGGTTGGTATTTCTCAGGCTACGATTGCGACTCGCTCGCACTCGAGCCCTGGAGCGGTTTTGCCGAGGCGGCTGTTGACTGGTTCCGCGACCACCCAAACTGCCACATCGAATTGCGCACCAAGAGTACGCAGATTCGCAGCCTGCTGAAGCGGCCCGCGATCGACAACGCGGTTGTCGCATTCAGCCTGGCGCCCGATCCGGTCGCGCAGGCACTCGAGCACAAGGCCCCCAGCCTTGAAAAACGCCTGGACGCGTTGCGCACGCTCGCCGAAGCCGGCTGGCGCATCGGGCTGCGCATGGACCCCGTGATCTGGGCTGACAACTACGAGCATGTCTACGGAGCGTTTCTCGATCAGGTCTTCAAAGGCCTGCCCACCGATGCGATCCATTCGGTCAGCCTCGGCGGTTTCCGCCTGCCCGTCGATTTCATGAAAACCGTCACCCGACTCTACCCGGAGGAACCGCTCTTCGCACTGCCGATGACTCAGCGCGACGGCATGGTGTCGGTCGCGCACGAGCGCGAGCAACGGCTCCTGGGGTTCTGCCGTGACGGCATACTCAAACATGTGCCCGACACCCGCTTTTTCCCGTGCCAGCCGATCGAGCCCGGTGCGGCCGAGATCACGGCCCCCGGTTGACCAGGCCGTTGAACCAGACACCGTCCGGCAACAGCCTGTCGCCGAATGCGCCGAGCAGATCCTGCTCGGTAAACAAGGCAAGCAGCGGCATGGGGTCGGGCGCGATCGCCATCGCCACAGCCAACAGCAACCAGGTCAACACCGAGGCGAAACCGTTTCGCGCGTCGTAGAACTTCAAGGCAGTGCCGAGGGAGCGTTTGATGCGGCGCCCGGTGAGGTTCACGCTGACCAGTTCATCCAGCAGCAGGTGCTGCACATACGCCAACGATACGATCAGACCGTAGAGGCAGCTGATAAAAGCGGTTTGCCCGAAGACACCGTGCAGTACATTGGCGACCAGCACCCCGGCCAGCAAAGCCGCCGGCACCGAGTGGTACATTCCGCGGTGTACCGTGATTGCTGCGAACAGGTGGGCAAAGCCAACCCGCACAACCGCGTACAGAATCAGCCACAGCAGCACACTTTCAACAATCGACAACCGATCCGCAACCGCAAACACCGCCATGAACGCCAACAGAACAGCCAGAACGCTGAAGGCGATGCTGACCGGCGTGCTGCGCTCTGCATCGAGATCGGGCGCGAGGCCGCCCGCAGTGCCGAGCGCAAAACCCAGCAAGGCCTCGCCCGGCTCGACGTGACCCAATGCCAGCAGACCGCTGACGATGACGCCGCTCTGCACCGCGGCACACGAGAAATGGGTATTGAAATTGGCCACTGCTGTACCCGCGAGAGGACACGATTCAACGTGCGACAGGCGCCGCCGATTCGGATGCTGCCGCGCCCATCGGTGCGCCCGATCTGGTAGATTGGCATGGAGTATAGATGCCGTTCACCCCGCCTGATTCGATGGATCTCCTCACCGCCCTCTCCGTGCCCGCCAGCCAACCTCGGCCGACCCGTGTCGACGTCGATCTCGATGCCATCGAGCACAACTACAACGCGCTACAAGCATGCAGCGGCGTCCCGGTCATGGCCGTTCTCAAGGCCAACGCCTACGGGCATGGCATCGGAGTCGTGGCCAAACACCTCGCCGCCCGTGGTGTCAGCCATTTCGGTGTCGCATACCTCGAAGAAGCGCTGTTGATCAGAGCCTTGGGCATTACCACGCCCACATTGGTCTTCGGCGGCGTCGTGACCGAGCAGATACCGGATTTTCTGAAGCATGACATCCAGCTCGCTGCTTCGTCGGTCGAGAAGCTCGAACACATCAACCGCGAGGCATCGACGCTCGGTGTGCGGGCGAAGGTACACCTGAAAATCGACACCGGTATGGAACGCATCGGCACACACTATTACAGCTGTGGTCCGCTTTTCGACGCGGCAGCGCGCTGCAGCGACTGTGACGTCGTGGGCATCTACTCCCACCTCGCCAACGCCGATGCGAGCGACCTCGCTCACGCCAAGCTGCAAGTCCGTCGCTTCGAGGACTGTGTCTCGGCCGCAACCGACCGTCTCGGTCGCCAACCAACCCGGCACCTCGCCAACTCGGCCGCGATCCTCGCGCTGGATTCGGCACACTACGATCTGGTGCGCTCGGGACAAGCGCTCTACGGCGCCCTGCCCGCGGCACACCTCGCGGGCCGCGTCGAACTGAAACCGGCGATGCAATGGCAGTCAAAAGTGGTCTACTTCAAGGTCGTCAAACCCGGGCACCCGGTGAGTTACGGGTCGACCTGGGTGTCGGACACGAACACCCGCGTGGTCACGGTGCCGGTGGGCTACGCCGACGGTTACCCGCGCAGCCTCTCCAATCGGGGTGAGGTCGTGATCCGGGGCAAACGCTATCCGGTCATCGGTCGCGTCTGCATGGACCAGATCATGATCGACATCGGTGATGGCGAGGCCTGGAACGGCGATACGGTCACGTTGGTCGGTGATGACATGCCGGTCAGCGAGGTCGCACGAAACGCCGACACCATCGCACACGACATACTCAGCAGCATCAGCGCGCGGGTTCCGCGCTTCTACCACCGCTCGGGTACACCGGTCTCACCATGACATTCAACCTCATGATCAGCGCGGGCGAGGCGAGCAGCGACCTCCACGCCGCCAATGCGCTGCGCGAACTGCACGCACGCGGTATCACGCCGAGCTGCTTCGGCATGGGCGGCCTGGAGCTGCAGTCGCTGGGCATGACGCTCGACGTGGACAACCGGGAGCTGGCGGTCATCGGCATCGTCGAGGTGCTGGCGCGCTACCCCGAGTTTCGGCGCAAGCTCGCGTTGCTGCGGCGGTTGATGCGTGCGCGTAAACCTGATCTGCTGATGCTCGTCGACTACCCAGACTTCAACCTCAAGCTTGCCGAAACTGCCGTCGAGCTTGGTATTCCGGTCTTGCATTACGTAAGCCCTCAGATCTGGGCCTGGCGCGCCGGGCGAATCAAGCGCATCGGGCGCCTGGTCACACACATGGCGGTGCTCTTTCCGTTCGAAACGCGTTACTACGAAGCCGAGGGGATTCCGGTGACCTATGTGGGGCACCCGCTCATGGATGAAGTGCCGCGCGACCTCGAGCCGGCTCAGTGCCGAGAATCATTGTCTGTCGCGCCGGAGGCGACTGTCGTCGGCCTGATGCCCGGTAGCCGCCGCGGTGAACTGCAACGGCTGCTACCGCTCTTGATCGAATCCGCGAAATCGCTGTTGGCCCAGCGCCCGGACCTGTCCTTCCTCCTGCCGCTCGCCGATGCGCTCGACCCGAACCTGCTCGACGACTACCCGGACCTTCAGACGCTGCCGATCGAGGTGGTGCGCGGCGACACCCACACCGCGGTCACCGCCTGCGATGCGGTGGTCGTCGCGTCCGGCACGGCCACGCTGGAAGTGGCCCTGCTCGGGGTACCGATGGTGATTGTCTACAAAGTGCAAGCGCTCAACTACGCGATCCTGTCACGCTTGATC
>CALDHJ010000302.1 GCA_937941555.1 uncultured Granulosicoccaceae bacterium
GGCGGCTACCAGATGCTCGGCAAGACCGTAACCGACCCCGAGGGCATCGAGGGCACGCCGGGCACATCAGACGGCCTGGGTTACCTCGACATCCACACCACCATGCTGCCCGACAAATCGCTCGAAAACGTCTCCGGCGAACTGCGCCTCGGCGGCGAGCGCGTCGCCATCACCGGCTATGAAATCCACATCGGCGAAACCCGTGGCGCCGATGCAGACACCGGCTTGATCGCACTCGACGACGGCCGCGCAGATGGCGCGCGCAGTGCCGACGGGCAGGTCATCGGCAGCTACCTGCACGGCCTCTTCGAACACCCGGCAAGCCAGGCCGCCCTGCTCGGCTGGGCCGGACTCGACAACGCCGCCGACAGCGTGCCGGACTACCGCCAGCTGCGCGACGCCGAGATCGACCGCCTCGCCGACAGTGTCGAGCAACACCTCGACTGGCAGCTGCTCGCGCGCCTGCTCCACCTCGACCCGGCGCAGTTCACATGAAAACCCTGATCCTCGGTGGCGTGCGCTCGGGCAAGAGCGCACTGGCCGAATCCCTCGCAGCCGCGCACACCGGGCCCGTCACCGTGATCGCAACAGCCACCGCCTTCGACGCTGAAATGCAAGCCCGTATCGACGCCCACCGCGCCACGCGCCCCGCACACTGGCACACCGTCGAAGCACCAACCGCGCTGCCGCAGGCCCTGGCCAACGCCAGCCACGAAGACACCCTTGTGCTCGTCGACTGCCTCACGCTCTGGCTGACCAACCTGCTGATCGCCGACCCGCGCCCCGACATCGACGCCGCCTGCAAAGCACTTTGTACCACCGTGCACGAAGCGCCGGGCAATACGGTCCTGGTCAGCAACGAGAACAGCTTCGGCGTCACCCCTGACAACCGCCTGAGCCGCGAATTTCTCGACGCAGCCGGACGCCTTCACCAGGACATCGCCTCCCGGGCCGACCGCGTGGCACTCGCCGTCGCCGGCCTGCCACTCCTACTCAAAGGACCCCCACTGTGACCGACAACTGGCTCCAGTCGCCCGCCGCCAAACCCAGCACCGCCCACCGCGAAGCCGCATTGGCGCGGCAGTCGCAGTTGACCAAGCCGCCCGGATCGCTGGGCCGGCTCGAGGCGGCAGCGGTCAACCTTGCCGCGCTCCAAGGCACTGATACGCCGTCAGTCGAGCGGGTCCACATCGCCATTTTCGCAGGCGACCACGGCGTCGCGGTTGAGCGGGTGTCGGCCTTCCCGCAGGAAGTCACCGCCCAGATGGTCGCGAACTTCGCCGCGGGCGGCGCCGCCATCTCCGTGCTCGCGCGCGAGCTTGGCGCGAGCTTCTCGGTGGTGGACGTCGGCACGGTCGAGCCGATCCCGGGCCTGCCCGGCGTCACCGACCGCCGCATCGCCCCCGGCACCGCCAACCTCGCAGCCGGCCCGGCGATGACCCAGGCGCAGCTGCAGCAGGCGCTCGACGCCGGACGCGAACAAGTCGACAACGCCCTGGACGCCGGATGTGACGTCTTCATCGGCGGCGAAATGGGCATCGCCAACACCACCGCCGCCACCGCGCTCGGCTGCGCCCTGACCGGCGGCGACCTCGCCACGATGACCGGCCCCGGCACCGGGCTCGACACCCACGGCGTGCGCCACAAGATGGAAGTGCTCGCGCGCAGCCTGACGCTCAACATCGAGGCCCGTTCGGCGCCGCTGTCGAGCTTGCAGGCCTTCGGCGGTTTCGAGATCGCCGCCCTGACCGGCGCCTACCTGCGCGCCGCGCAACGCGGGCTGCCCGTGATCGTCGACGGCTTCATCTGCACCGCCGCCGCCCTCGCCGCCAGCCGCATCAACCCGGCCTCGAACAGCTGGATGCTGTTCAGCCACATGTCACAGGAACCCGGCCACCTCGCGTTGCTGCAGGCGCTCGACGCCGATCCGCTCGTCGATCTCGAGATGCGGCTCGGCGAAGGCAGCGGGGCCGCGACCGTGGTGCCGTTGCTGCGCCTCGCCTGCGCCCTGCACAACGGCATGCACACCTTCGCCGACGCCGGCGTCAGCGACAAAGGGTAGGCGCCGGCCCGAGCACACACGGATCGGCTCCGAGCGCGGTGCTGTCGCGATCAGGGCGTCGCCTCGCTACAATGGGGCCTTCCCAACACGGCAGCGTTTGATGATCATTCAGCCCAAAGTCCGCGGTTTCATGTGCACCACCGCCCACCCTGCCGGGTGCGCCGCGAACGTGCAGTCACAAATCGCCCACGTGCAGGCCGGTGGCCCGATCGATGGCGGCCCGAAACGCGTGCTCGTGCTGGGCGCCTCCACGGGCTACGGACTCGCCTCGCGCATCACCGCCGCCTTCGGCTCCGGCGCCGCCACGCTCGGCGTCTTTTTTGAAAAGCCCGGCACCGAGCGCAAGACCGGCTCCGCCGGCTGGTACAACGCCGCAGCCTTCGGCCAGGCCGCCTCCGACGCCGGGCTCTACTGCAAGAGCCTGAACGGGGACGCCTTCTCAACCGAGATGAAGCAACAGGTCATCGACACCATCAAGGCCGACCTCGGCACCGTCGACCTCGTTGTCTACAGCCTCGCAGCCCCGCGACGCCAACACCCGATTTCCGGCGAAATCCACAGCTCTACCCTCAAGCCGATTGGCAAGCCCGTCACCCAGCGCGGCATCAACACCGACAAGGAACTGGTCGCCGAAGTGACGCTCGAGGCGGCAAGCCAGGAAGACATCGACAACACCGTCGCCGTCATGGGTGGCGAAGACTGGCAGATGTGGATCGACGTGCTCGATGAGGCCGGCGTGCTCGCCGACGGCGCCAAGACCACCGCCTACACCTACATCGGCGAGAAAGTCACCTGGGACATCTACTGGCACGGCACCATCGGCGCCGCCAAACAAGACCTCGACAAGCGCGTGGTCGACATCCGCAGCCGCCTCGCGGCAAAAGGCGGTGACGCGCGCGTCTCGGTCCTGAAAGCCGTCGTCACCCAGGCGAGCGCCGCAATCCCGATCATGCCGTTGTATTTGTCCTTGCTGTTCAAGGTCATGAAAGCCAACGGCACCCACGAGGGCTGCATCGAGCAGGTCGATCGCCTGTTCCGCAACAGCCTCTACGGCACCGCCGCCGGGCCGGACAGCGAGGGCCGCCTGCGCGCCGACGACCTCGAGCTCGACCCCGCCGTGCAGCAAGCCGTGCTCGACGCCTGGGCCACGGTCACAACGGAGAACCTGCACGACGTCACCGACTTCAAAGGCTACAAGGCCGAATTCCTGCGGCTCTTCGGGTTCGGCGTCGAGGGCGTCGACTACGAGGCCGACCTCTCGCCCGAAGTCGACGTGCCCGGCCTGATCGTCCCCGAACCGGCCTGACGCCCCGGGCGCAACACCACGGTGGCTGGCAGCAGCCGGCCACCTGCCCCGACCCCGACTCTGCCGGTACACTGCCCC
>CALDHJ010000303.1 GCA_937941555.1 uncultured Granulosicoccaceae bacterium
GGGCCGAGCTAGCCCCCAAAAGGGGTAATCTTGTACTTCATCACATTACTGTACCTACAACATTGCCTCCCAGAGGCCATCCTGCAGAAACCGTTTGAGCCCGGCGACATCGCTGGACGCATTTTTCAACGCCGCGATGCCCTCGAGCAGGGTCTCGTCTGCGGCCGCAATCGACAGTCGCAAGTAGTGGTGTCCGTCAGCGCCAATCTGGCCAAATGCCCGGCGATCGAGCACCGCCACGCCGTGAGCGTCAAGCGCAAAGAGCTGGAACAGGCCTGACGGCGAGGTTTTCAGACGCAACTCATCCGGCAGGTTGGCGTGGAAACCGATCAGGTCGAGTGCATCGCACACGCCTTCTATGCCTGGAAAGAGATAAAACGCCCCGCCCGGCCGCTGAACCGTGAAGCCGTCAAGTGCCGCCACACCGTCACACACCAGGTCCCGTCGACGCTCGAAGGTGCGCGTCATCTCGCTCACCGCCTGCCAGACCTCCGCACTCTCGAGTGCCGTGATGGCCGCGGACTGGTTGTAAGGCGGGACACACGAGAAGTAATTGATGTTGAGCCGCCGAAAGCACTCGGCCTCCTCGCGGTTGGGCAGCACCGCGTAGCCCACGCGCCCGCCGGTCCACGCGAAACTCTTCGAGAAACCACTCGCAATCACAGTGCGCGAACGCATCGACGGCAGACTCGCGATCGAGAAGTGCTCCGCGCCATCAAAGAGGATGTCCTCGTAGATCTCGTCCGAGAAAATGCGGACATCCGGGCCACAGCGCGCATCGATCACGGCCGCCAGACGCTCGATTTGCGCTCGGCTCGCCACGCCGCCCGTGGGGTTGGACGGAAAATTCAGGTAGATCATGCGGGTGCGCGGCGTGATCAGATCGGCCAGCGCGTCGGCGTCGAAGCTGAAGCCGTTGCCGGCGTCGAGGTGCAGCGGCACCGGCACGGCACCGACGTAGCGGATGAACGACTCGTAGATCGGAAACCCCGGGCTTGGGTAGATCACCTCATCGCCCGGCTCGCAATAGACCTGCTGCGACAGTCCGATCGCGGGCTTGCCGCCGGGAAACACCACGACTGTCGCCGGGTCCACTTCGAAGCCGCGCCGCGACCCGACGTGCGTGGCAATCGCCTGGCGCAGCTCGGGCGTGCCCTGCGGATCGCAGTAACGGGTGGCGCCGCCGTCGAGCGCCTGCTTGAGCGTGGCCACGATGGGCGCGGGGACGGGAAAGTCCGGCTCGCCGAAATTCAACCGCACAACCGATTGCCCACGCGCCTCCGTGGCCGCAATCAACGGACCGACGCGAAACGCATTCTCGGTATCAATACGCGTGTTGCGCGAAGCAAGCCACACCATGTTCCAGACTCCAGGGGGTTCGGGTTAGTCGACCGGCCATGCGCCAACCGCACAGACAGGCAAGTTTTCGCGGGCCATGCCGCTGACATCAGTATCAGTCATATCCGTGTCGCCATGCGAATTCAGAACGCCCTGACTGCCGCGATCGTGCTGCTCGCCACTGTAGTGAGTCCGCCCGCCGTGGCGAACGACGTCGAAACCCTCTACCAGCGCGCCGCGCTGGGCGAACAGGTTGCCGCCATCGCCCCGCAGATTCGCGACGCCATCGACGCAACCTTCGCGCAGCATGGCGACGATCACGCGCCATCTGACGGTTTGCGGCACCGCATTACCCTGACCATCAACAGCGCTTTCTCGACCGACGCGGGCGAGGCGGCGATGCTGACCGAACTCGATCGGCAACTCGACGAGGCCGACCGCATCCGCGTACTCGCCTGGCTCGAGTCGCCACTCGGCATGCGCATCCTCTCGGCCGAACAAGGGGCCGTGCACAGCAGCATGGCGGAATACGACGCTTTCCTCGATGAGATGGCAAACACACCGCCGAGCGAGCAGCGCCTGAGCGTTTTGAAAGAGCTCGATAACACGCTCGGCGCAACCGAAGCTGGCGCCAGGCTTCTGATGCAACTCGATCTCGCCATCTCGGTTGCCGAACGTGGTGCAAGTGACGACACACCGCTGGCGTGGGAGAACCTCACGGACGCGACGATCCCGAGCCTCTCGGAATACGCCGCGGCCGTTGAGACCCACGTGCTGCACCATCACCTCTTTGCGTTTCGCGAACTCAGCACGCGCGAAATCAAGCAATACATCGCCTTTGCGTCATCCCCTAGCGGCGCGCGTTACGTGCTCGCCGTGCAACGCGGCCTCGAACGCGCACTCAGCAACGGCACCTGGCAGCTGGCCGAGTTGTTGATGCGTTGGCGTCAATCGCCCGAGATGATCAAAACGCGTTTGTCATCCTGACGCAGACCACTCTTGTCATTCTTTCATTGCGTTGACGACACCGCGCGTTGGTGCGTTGTGCCCAAAAATTGCAATGGAGTTGCCCGTCTCGACTGACACACAGAGAAACAGAACATGGCAACTCGCAAGACCGCTTCAAAAAGTACAATCAAAACCGCAGCAAAGCGCAGCCCGGCAAAGAAAGCCACTGCCAAGAAAACCGTGACCAAACGCGCGCCAGCAAAAAAAGCTCCCGCGAAAAAGGCTCCGGTGAAGAAAGCTGCTACCAAGACCGCAGCCAAGCGCGCACCAGCCAAGAGTGGCCCCGCAAAAAAAGCCGCTGTGAAAAAGGCACCGGTAAAGAAGCCAGCCACCAAGAAAGCGGCGACCAAGACTGTCGCAAAGCGCAGCCCGGCAAAGAAAACTGCTACCAAGACCGTCGCCAAGCGTAGCCCAGCCAAAAAAGCTGCTACCAAGACCGTCGCCAAGCGTAGCCCGGCCAAGAAAGCCGCTACCAAGACCGTCGCCAAGCGCAGCCCAGCCAAAAAAGCCGCTACCAAGACCGTTGCAAAGCGCAGCCCGGCCAAAAAAGCCGCTACCAAGACTGTCGCAAAGCGCAGCCCAGCCAAAAAAGCTGCTACCAAAACTGTCGCCAAGCGCAGCCCAGCCAAAAAAGCTGCTACCAAGACCGTCGCAAAGC
>CALDHJ010000304.1 GCA_937941555.1 uncultured Granulosicoccaceae bacterium
GAAATCGACATGGTGTTGCTGACCCACGGCCACATCGACCATGCAGCCGGCGCACGCGAGTGCGCCGACGCCCTCGCCGTCAAGATCGTCGGTCCTCACAAGGCGGATGCCCCGTTGCTCAGTGAACTGGCCGCACAAGCCAAGATGTTCGATATGCCACCGGTCAAGCCGGTCGAACCGGACCAGTGGCTGGACGAGGGCGACGTGGTCACCCTAGGGGATGTCAGCCTGAGCGTGCTGCACACGCCCGGCCATTCACCCGGACACATCGCGTTCTACGATCGCGTCTCGCGCATCCTGCAAAGTGGCGATGTGCTGTTCAATGGCTCGATCGGGCGCACCGATCTGCCCGGTGGCAACCAGGCACAATTGCTGGCAACCATCCGCGACAAGGTCATGCCCCTCGGGGACGAGGTCTACTTCATTCCCGGACACGGGCCGTGCGGCACCCTCGGACACGAGCGTCGCACCAATCCCTTCATCAGTGAGCGGGCCTGAGAGCGGGTTTCGATGCCGTTCGAACTGCACCCGGCAATCGAGCGCGACTCACATCTGATCTGCCGTGAGGGCGACATTCAGATTCGCTTGCAGAACCACGCGGTGGTGCCGTGGCTCGTGTTAGTGCCGGAGCAAGCAGGCGCGCGCGAACTCCACGAACTCGCCCCGGAATTGCGGCGACAACTCACCGAACAACAAGACCGCGTGTCTCGCATCCTGCTCGACCAGCTGCAAGCTGAAAAACTCAATACCGCCGCCATCGGCAATGTCGTGCCACAGCTCCACCTGCATTGCATCGGACGGTTCAACAGCGACCCGTACTGGCCCGGTGTCGTCTGGGGACACCCACTGCAAGCCTACGATGCCCCGGACGCAGCGCTTTGCCGATGGCGCGCCTGGCTGGGTGTAGACACTACCGGCTGAGTCGATTCGCCACCGTCGCTGCAATCAGCATCGCCGCCAACGCCGCGAAAAAAAACAACCCGTCCGATTCAATCGCATTGCGCAGTGGCCGCCACGCCACAATCACGGCAATGGCCGCAACGGAGTAGGCGATGCGACGTCTGGCCTCTGGGCTCATGCCACACCCTCCGCGACCACAAAAGCGACAACTGTGTCGTCTTCGTCGCTGATACTGAGGTGCCAGTCGGAGATGCCCAGGCGCTCAGCCTCGTCACGCGCACGCCCCGAAACCGAGAGCAGCGGTCGGCCGTGTTCACCACGCTGAACAATGAAATCCTGCATCGCCACGCCTCGCCGAATCGCCGTGCCCAGCGCCTTGGATGCCGCCTCTTTGGCCGCAAAACGTTTGGCCAGAAAAGCCGACGCCTGAGGCGCACTGACCGACTCCCAGGCCGGGAGTTCGAGCGGGTTGAGGATGCGCGTCGCAAATCGCGCCGGAAAGCGATTGATGACGCCCTCTATGCGCGAGATGCGGGCGACATCAACACCGATGCCGCGAATCACACCATCGCCCTCGCCGTTTGCATACAACGCTTCATGTTGCGCACCGCCGTAGCCAATCCCGAAAAGACTGCGTCTGCGATCAGCGAATGGCCAATGTTCAACTCGTGTAACTGCGGAATACGCGCGATAGCCGTCACGTTCCGCGTATGCAAACCGTGGCCCGCGTTGACAATCATGCCGAGCTCGTCGGCAATGCGCGCGGCATGGGTAATGCGCGCAAGCTCGTCGGCCATGTCGAGTCCGGCCTCGGCATAGGCACCGGTGTGCAACTCGACCACCGGCGCGCCAACGGCGCCACTGGCCTCGATCTGCGCGTCATCGGGGTCGATGAAGAGCGAGACCCGGATCCCCGCTTCAGCCAATTGGCCGCAGTAGTCAGTGAGGTAGTTGCGGTTGCGCACCACGTCCAGACCACCCTCGGTCGTCAGCTCTTCGCGTCGCTCGGGTACCAGGCACACATCCGCGGGCTGAGTGCGCAACGCGATCTCTAGCATCTCATCCGTCGCCGCCATCTCGAAATTCAGTTTGGTCTGGGTCATCTCAGCCATGCGTTCAATATCGCGGTCGCCGATGTGCCGGCGGTCTTCGCGAAGGTGCATGGTGATGCCATCTGCACCCGCCTGTTCGGCGACCAATGCTGCGTGCACCGGGCAAGGGTATGACGTGCCGCGCGCCTGGCGCAGCGTGGCGACGTGATCGACGTTCACGCCCAGGAAGATTTGTCGAGCCATTTCACAATCCGTGCGGTGCGCGAAGCACCCGTTGCAGAGATAACAAGAGTCTGCGCCGCCTCAACGCCCATCTCTGGACACACTGGCGCGCAAACGAACGCGAAGACGTCGTAGCGTATCGGAGTCGACGCTGTCTTGCGCAACCGGAACCCGCCACGTGGTGCCGGTATCCGACTCTTTCAGGTGCAGAATCACCAGTCGAGGGTGCTCGAAGGTTGCGGGCAACACGTCGGCGTCGAGCACGGAATTGCGCCAGATAGATCCCTCGACTCGGCCATCGGCTCGCCACACGAGCGAGACGGGACGGCGCACCCAGAACAGCGCCGAGGCCAGTGACAACAGCAGCAGCGTGAACACGATCGCCGTGGTTGAGCGATCCGCACCGCCGACCAGGGCGATCACCGCCACGGCGCCATGCAATCCCGTGAGCAGGGCCCGCAGATTGCCCGAAGGCCTGAGGTCAAGGTGCAGCGGAATGGCGGATTCTTTGAACGACACGGTCGCGCTCCGGGATGTCCGAACGCTGACCACCGAGCAACAAGGCCGCAAGGTCCGGGTCGTCCATCTCCAACAAGGCCAGAAATTCGTTTTTTTCAGCGTCACTTGCGCTGGAATAGTGCCGATCGAGCCAAGCTGTCAGCACAACATCCAGTTCCTTCATGCCGCGCCGACACCGCCAGCGCAATCTGGAAACTTCGGACACGGTATCCCCTCAATGCCAAAGCAAAAGTGTAGCCCCTGAGGACCAGTGGCGAGAACCCGGAACGTGCCGCCAAAGTGCGTCAGCTAACGCGTTACGCCACGGATCAGAACGCAAAGCGTGCGCTGAAACGCACCCAAGCCAGTTTGCATGGCAAACCCTTCTGCGCTTGAACGGAACCGACGGCGGAGCACGCCGCTGGCTACACCACCAAATCGATAGCCGGTGAGGCAAAAAGCGGCGAGACAATTTTCCACGGATTGTCGAAGACCAGATCGGCCACGCGACTCGAACCCACAATCTTTTCAATCACACGGCCGCCCGGTCCGAGCGCCGGGGGACGAAAACGGGTGTTGTGCATATCGGACGCCAGCGCAAAAACCAGATTGTCTTCAACCATCTTACGGCCCACCTGCTGCGCAACCGGGCCGAAGCCGCCCACCATGGCCGATGCCGTCAACTGGAACAAGCAGCCGAGATCGGCAAGCTCGCGCAGGCGCTGGTAATTCTGCATGATCTCGCGGTTGCGCTCAGGATGGGCAATCATCGGCACGATGCCGCGTGTGACGAGCCAGCGCACCACATTGCAGGCTTCGGTCGGCAGGTGCGTGTGGGGAAACTCGACCAACATCACGGGCTGCTCGAGATACTCACCCAACCACGGGATAGCATCGCGTTCGACAAGCTCGACCGTATCGAGCCCAACTCGAACCTCCGCTGCAACTGCCAACCGGATACCGGACGCCTGCTCAAGCGCGGCGCGGCAGCCGTCAAAAGCCTGGCGGATTCCGTCAGCGGTATTGGGAAATTGCCCTGGGTTCATGTGCGGCGTTGCAACGATGTGTGTCGTCCCTGCCGCTGCTGCTGCAACAACCAATTCGCGCGCCTCGTCCAACGACGCTGGGCCGTCGTCGATGCCGGGAATGATATGGGCGTGCAAATCGATCATTGAGGTCCAAGGTGATCGACGCAACAACGCGCCGAACGGGTTTGGGGTGCCTCCCGATTAGCATAACACCTGTGCGTGATTCCGCTTGATCCACGCATTGATTCACGCAGTCAGCGCGCCTCGGTCTTGCTGGCGCCACAACGACCGCACCGGAGGCGTGTCACAAGTTTGCCCTGTCTGGAGTCGAACGGTGTGGTCGCCTCGGGTTTCCACTTGTGAAACCCGCTCTTGCACAGAGTCAGGCCCTCGGCCCGCTTGATCGGATCCGGGCGTTTGAAAGGCACAATTTTCGCCATGACTGAAAGATTCTCGGGTCAACCATTACACTTTACCGTGCCACAGCTAGCCGCCGCGGCGCCACCCGATTGCCGCCCACCGCAAGGACAGTACCCGCCATGCCGCGCCGCACGCACTACCGCCTCTCTCTCGCCACCCTGTTGGCTGTCTTCGCACTACTGACAGCCGGCACATTCGTACTCGGCAAGACGGTATCGCGGTATCAGCACACGACCGACAACCTGATCGTCAATTTCCCGAATGCGCCGGGTGAGCAGGTCGTGATCGAGAACTGGAATCGGGTAGACGCACTCGATGGCGTTCGCTTTGGCACCTCCGACATCACTGTGCAACGGACAGAACCGGGTTTGAGTTGGGCCGAGGTGCGGTACCCGCTCCCGCCTGCTGCCGGCCGAGCAACCGAGCTGTTGGCCAGCGGCGTCATGGCCAGCCGTGACGTTGCCATTGGCGAGAAAAACTGGCATGTCGCACTGTTTGGTGTCTTTTTTTACGATGAAAACAACGAGAGAATCAAACGGGCGGGCGTCACAGTTCAAGCGCTGGCCGGCGACGCCTCACCACTTCGACACGAACGCTCGATGCCGGTGCCGGACAATGCAACCCACTTCGGTGTGTTGCTGAGGCTATTCAACACCACCGGACACACCTCGTTGAGTGAACCCGCTGCTGTCCTGGTTCAAGCGTGGCCCCAGTACGCGTATGTGTTGCTGGGGCTGGCAATCGTTTGGGGCGCATTCTCGCTGGCCGTTCTGTTCGCGCTAATCGAAAGAGGCAGTCTTTTGGTCGCCATACTGCCGCTGGCGGTTATCGCGACCATACTCGTCGGCGTTGCGCTACCTGGTGACCACTTGAGATCGATATTGTTGCCGTTATTCAAAGCGGCACAAGCCACTTTGCCAATTGATTTGCGATTCGGTCTGACCAATGTTGCCAAGATCGGGCACGCGCTGGGTTTTGCCGCCCTCGCCTTCTTTGCGTTGGCAGTTCGACGTCGCATCGGCGCAACATTTCTGGGCATCGCTCTGTTCCTGGTGGTGCTGGCCGTGGCGACCGAAGCCGGGCAGCTCTTTCTAACGGGGCGAAATGGACGCCTGCTCGACATTGCAATCGATCTGGCAGGCGCCGGCGCGGGCACACTCTGTTTTGGGATTGCGGCCCTACTGACATTGCCTTTTCGCCGATAGCGCTCGACTACACATCACCCAAGCGCGCCACTATCCGCAGCGCGCTGGCACCGTCTCCCGAGGCCGCCTTTGACGTTTGCCTTTCCCGACCTTCACACGGCGGGATCGCTTAGGTTCGCCAATACATTTGCCGGTGTGTCGTTGCCGAGACACGCACAGTCATCTGTCACGAGACTGATTCACTAACACACCATCACCTGGGTGTTTTTGGACATGCGTCACAGCCTCGTGTCTTTGCTTTTGAATACAAATGCACTTTCACGGATGCTATCGCCGTGATGGTTTCTGATGGCCTCGTCTGCTACCGCAGCCGACCCACCTATTGATTCAAGGGCAGCCACTAAACATGGATATCGTGAACACCGCCGTGCTCGCCAGTGCGCTCGTCGCCTTCTTGCTTGGTATCACGCTGAGCGTTGTCCTGCTGCAACGGCTCAATCAGACTCACCGAAGGGAACGGCGTCGATTGGAGACCGAGCTGGCCAACAGTGCTTTCGAGCTCAGTGCATATCGCAAAGAAAATGCGGGCTTGAAGCAGCAAGTCAACACACTCACGCAAAACCAAAGCGACACTTCTGAGGACGAAATCACCACACTTCAAGGGCAGATCGATACGCTGAAGCAGAAGTACAAAGCTATTCGAACGAAATGGGAAAAAGAACGCAGTCATTTTGCGGAGATTGTCCAAATAAAAAACGGGCAACTGGCCGGACTCAAGAAAGATGCGACCGCTGCAGAGACTCACTCCAAACGTGAATCCGCACAGGTCGCGCGTATCCAGCAGCTCGAAACCCAACTGAAGGTCCGCGACAAAACAATCACCCAATTGCAAGCAGCGCCCACTCCCAGCATCCAACCCGTGGAAAATACGCGAATCGCCGAAATCGAGAAGGAACGTGCAGATCTGCTCAGAAAGATCAGTTCTATCGACGCTGAGCGGGCCACTGAGGCTGCTGAGCTTGCAGGTGTACGCCAGGCCTTGACGAATCGGGAAGCTGAACTGAAAAAAGCCAACGCAGACCTCGAAACTCTGCCGTCGACAATCAAGCTTCTCAATGACCAACTTGCCGAGAAAACCAATGCGCTAAGCGAGCTGCGAAACGCAAAAGACAGTGACCGGTCTGCATTGATTGCAGAACAGACCCGATTGAAGTCCCAACTGGCCGACCAGCAGCAAGCACAAGACGAGGCGCATACTGAGGCCCTCAACGACCTGCGCAGCGATCATGCGTCTCTGCTGAAGGAACACGAGGAGGCAACAGCGAGTCTCAATCAGATGGCTGTGCTCGAGGCGCAGTGCGACCGCATGAGACAGGGGATGGAGTCACTGGAAAAACGCCTCGACGACAGCACCGAGTCATTGCGTTCGGCGCGAGCGGAACTCGCCCACAAGGACGCGAAACTCAACGAATGGGAACACCTCGCAGCAACAGGCAAGGTCAGTTCAAAACCCGACAACGCGTACGTAGACCAGAGTGAGAAACTGCGGGCGCTGTGGTGGGAGAACAAGAAACTGCGTTCTGCAGCCGAAGCGAGACAGAACTCGGCAGCCAGTGCGACAGATGACACCGAATCCGATCAGGTCTCAGCGCTGAGAAGCGAGATTACGCTTCTGCGTTCCGAGCTGGTCACTTTGCAAAACGGCGAGCATGGCGCTCGACTCAACACCGGCCGAACCACGGGTTTGCGCGCTAAAGGGTACGTACCACTATGAACTTCCTCATTACCGAAATCGCAGTGAGTTTGCTGATTGCATTCGTAATCGGCTGCGTTCTCACGTGGCTGTGGCGTGGCCAACAGCTACGTCGTCGGGTAGCTGAGGCGGAGCGAATCGCGACGCAACGCGGACAGGTAGAGATGGCCAGCCTGCACGCGGAAATCGATTCCCGTCGCGCGGAGATCGCCGAGCTTCACGACGAGAACGAAAAACTATCCACCCAAATCAGCGAGAGTGAAGGCCCGATCCTGATCGCCAGCAGCGCCGAAGAGAGCGAAAACCTCAAGGCAAAACTGGTCGAACTGAAAAACCGTCACGCCGCGCTGCACAGCCGTTGGGAACGTGAGCGCACACAATTTGCCCAACTCGTGACACACAAGAACAACCAGATTGCCTCGCTTGAGCGGCAGAATGCCGACAGTGACCAGGCCATCATCGAAGACGGCACCTCTGTCGATACCGACGACGACGCGCGCAGCTACAGCCGCCAACAACTGGAGTCGATGGTGGTGGACATGCGCGCCAAAGTGGCCGAGCAGGAATCCGAACTCGGCGAGCTCAGGGCCCTGCGCGACAGTGACGGCTCACAGCGACTCGCCGGATCGCAGGCGATGGGACTGATGGGAACAGACACCAGCGACTCCGATCTGCTCAACACGCTCGCCGAACGCGACGCAGAAATCGTGCAGCTCAAGTCCAGTCTCACGAACGCTGACAGTGGCCCACGGCTTGTTGAAGTCGAACAAGAGCGCGCGAACCTGTTGCACCGAATCAGCGAACTGAGCGGGCTTCGCGCCAACGATGCCGAACACACAGCCAGGCTTCACAGCGACCTCGAGGCACTGCGCACCGAAGCTCAACAGGCACGCGACCAGCTTGGCAGTCTGAAACAGACAAAGGAGACGCTCGAACAACAGTGTGAAGCTCTACAGGCCGAATTGAGCAGCACACGCGAACGCGCACAGCAGATGCCGACTCTCGAAGCGCGGTGCACACAGCTGAGTGACGACATCACAACACTGCAATCGCTGCTCGACAACACCACCTCTGAACGGGACAACGCCCTGTCGCGTATGGAGTCTGCTCAATCTTCGCTCAGTACTTTGCAGCTGCAAGGTGGCGACACAGACAGACTGCGTTCCGAGAAGAAATCACTCCAGTCAGAGATCGCGACGCTTCAGGCGTCTCTGGACGGCGCCAAGCGCGATGTCGAATCACGTGAACAGCAAATACGCTGGGCTCAAACGGAGCTCGACGAACTGCGACCGCTGCAACACCAATTGGTCAATCTCCGCAGCAGCTTGAGCGACTTGGTAGACCGTGACAGCCGTGGCGAACACGCTTCGATTGCGCACGCCGAGATCGAATCACTGCGCACGCGGATCGCCAAGCTTCAGGCCGAGAGCAAGTTGAATCTGGAGCGCAAGGAGAGCTACTACCAGAGTCTGCTGCGCGAAAAGACCGCGTTGATCGCCGACCTCAAGAGCGGTACCGAAACCGAGGCTTGATGCCCCGGTAGGCACGCAAAGCCCCCTGCCTTCAGGGGGCCCACCACACCACTGGCGCCGAATGGCGCGACAATACTGACAAAACCGGTGGTGGCAGACTCGCCAACAGCCCCGCCTCAAGCACGTCGCGCTTCTCCTGGCCGGTAATCAGCACCCACAGCGCACGCGTGTCACTCAGCACCTCAGCCGACAGCGTCAACCGCGGCATTGGTTGAGACGGCGGGTTGGCCGGCAGGCAAACAGGTGCTCCGTCAGCCAGCGCATCACCGACATTCGGCATGTCGGGAAACAACGATGCCGTGTGACCATCCGTCCCCATACCGAGCAACACCACATCAAATGGCCGAGTCATGGCAGACAACCGCTCCATGGCCCGCATGGCGCCGGCTTCCGGAGTCGACTCCTCGCCAATCAAGGGCACCAGGTTTGCCGCGGCAGCCTGATCAACAAAAAGGGATTCAGCCAGCATTCTCTGATTGCTTGACGGATCAGTCGCTGCGACCCATCGCTCGTCACTCAACGTTACGTCTACCTGCGACCACGGCAGTGTCCGTTTGGACAAGACGTCGAAGCAGGACTGTGGGGTACTGCCGCCCGGCACGACAAGGCTTGCACGCCGCTCGGCGGCTACGGCAGATTCAATCGCTGACGACACGCCGTCAACCAATGCCGAGACCAGGGACTCCCGGTCTGAAAACGCTCTGATTTCCATTCTTTCACTGCTCACGGTAAGGGTCGATATCGCCCGGCCTGGCGGGTTTGAATCGACGGTGCATCCAGAAATATTCGTCGGGTTGTTGCCGGATCAA
Organism: uncultured Granulosicoccaceae bacterium; assembly: GCA_937941555.1. Lineage (GTDB taxonomy): Bacteria > Pseudomonadota > Gammaproteobacteria > CALCKW01 > CALCKW01 > CALCKW01. The sequence continues at coordinate 9,360 of CALDHJ010000304.1, forward strand.
GGATTCGAACAGCGCATCAAGCGCCGTTGTGGCATTAGTGTCCGAACTCGCCCAGTCGAGCGGCGGTTCGATCCGAGCGACCAATGTGCCGGTGCTGTCGCGGGAAATCGCAACCGGCATGACGCACACGCTGGTCTTTTCCAACAACCACGCCGTTGCCCGGCTCGACAACACCCGCTGCCCGAAGAAACGCGATTCAACCGCCGCGTTGGACGCTGCAACCGCCTGATCTGGCACCCACCAGACCATCCCGCCGGCCTTGAGTGTGCGGACCAGTTTATGGGTCTGGTGGCGCTCGATCACCGAGGCTGCAAACCGCAAGCGTTTGGCCACTTCGAAACGCTCGAAATGCGGGTTCTTGGCGCGCGCGTAGAACGCAGAGAGTGGGACCTGCTGGCTCAGGGCCAATCCGACCAGCTCAATAGCATGAAAGTGCGGCGTGGCAAGCAGCACGGGGCGCTCGCGATTGACCTCACGCAGGCGATCAATCCCTTCGATTCTGACCCGCCGCGCTGCAAAGTCGCTGGGGCCGAACCACAACTTGCCGGTCTCGATCAACGACAATGACAGCTTGCGAAAACAGGTCTTCGCCAGCGTCTCACGCTCGGATGATGCGATATCGGGGAAGGCGATCTTTAGGTTTGCTCGCACGATGGCCCGTCGTTTGGGCACAAGGTGCCAGAGCGCACTGCCCAGCACGCGACTGAGCGTTGGCCAAAGACTCTCCGGCATAGCTGACAGACCACGAAGACACCCGAGGCCAAGCAACAAAGGCCAGGCAGTGGGGTCGGTCAGGGGAGGGGTCGCGGGTTCAACGACGTTCGCTTTCATGAAGGCCTGCAAAAAAAATCAATGGCGTATCGAACTGACGCCGCGACAACTGCGATAATACCCAACCTGCTGACAAGATGTCGTGGGTCGGTAGGCGGCCGATCTCAGCACAGCGGCGCTCGGACCCGCCGGCAGGCATGTTCGGGTTTCCGCGAGCCACTGTTGGGCGCCTGTGCACTCGGCCGCTGGCCCTGTCTATCAAACACAAGCGCTCTTCAACGCTGATTCAGAGACCCTCTCATGGCATCCGACCTGTCCATCTGGCTCTACAACCGCGGGGTTGTCAGTTTGATCGGCACGGTACTACCCGCGCACTGGTTCGGCCCCAAACCGCCAGCGGTAGACACCCTGGCCCCAGCCGATGAGCCACTCAAGCTTGAAATCGTCGCGCACTGCTGGCAATACGCGCACCTGCTGGCCTACCAACTTCAGTCCCTGGTCGAGCACACGCCCGACGCGGTGCAGCTGCAGTACACGCTCTATTACTGTGA
>CALDHJ010000305.1 GCA_937941555.1 uncultured Granulosicoccaceae bacterium
AGCGCGCCGGGTTGTCGACAAGTGGTTCAACAACGCACGCAACTGTGCCGGTTTTACGGGTTTTGCCATCATCTCGATACCCTCCGCCTGCGATGCGTTGGCCAGTGATTCCGATGGGGCTGCTGTCACGATAACGGCGGGCACGCGGCGGTCGGCGTTGCTGCGAACCGTGCGAACCGCGTCAAGGCCAAGTTCGTCATTGTCGAGCTGTTGATCAGCAATCACGACATCCGGGTTGAATTCTGTCACGGTGCTCTCGATTCCGCTCAGAGACGACGCAGCGCGCACGGTGCAACCCCATTGTGTGAGAAGTCCGGACATGGCGGTCAGCAGCACCGGGTCGTTCTCGATCAGCAGAATCTGGAGGGTGGATAACTGACCGTATGGGTGGGCGCGTTGTTCGGTCTTGTCGGATCGAACGTGCTGGTCACCACTGTAACGGTCCAACTCGAGGCTGAACGTGCTCCCGCGACCAATCTCCGACTTCAAGTTCAGGGTGTGTCCAAGGGTGTCAACCATGCGATTGACAATTGACAAGCCCAGACCCAGGCCGGCTGATTGGGTTGTGGATCTGCCACGGTGTCGGCCGCGGTGAAATTCCTCGAAGACAGACTTGAATTCGCCTTTTTCGATCCCGACACCTGTGTCGTACACCGACACCCTGACCTTTCCGCAGCTGTGGCGGGCGCACAGCAACACGCCTCCCTGTTCGGTGTACTGAATGCCATTCGACAGGATGTTCTGAAGTATGCGCCGAAGGATGGTCTTGTCTGACAGGACGCGCAGGTCGGTTTGGCGCACGCGCAGAGCCAGTCCGCGCTGATTCGCAAGCGGGCTGAGTTCTCCATGCAATTCGTCAAACAACAGGCCCAGCTCGATGGGCTCGATGCGGGGCTCAACAACGCCGGCGTCCAGGCGCGAGATATCGAGCAGCGTGCGCAGCAGTTCTTCCATGTTGGTCAATGAGCGCTGAATCTGGTCGGTTAGCTGCAAGCCTTTGGGATCGATGTCGTAATCCATCAGCGAGGAGAGCAGCAGTTGTGCGGCGCTCAGCGGTTGCAGCACATCGTGGCTTGCTGCCGCCAGAAATCGCGTTTTGGAGAGGTTCGCCTGCTCTGCTGCATCTTTGGCATGTTTGAGCGCGAGATTGCTGTTCTCGAGGCTGTGCAGTGTGTTGGTGAGCTCGACTGTTCGTTGTTTTATCTGGGCTTCGAGCTCGATCGCGGTTTGAAAAAGCGAGAACGCAGAGCCCTGTCGGTTGTAGGAGCGCTCGACCTGGTTCATCAGCGCTCGGTTGATTTTCTGCAGGCGCTTGTTCTCCGCGGCGAGGTGGTGCAGCTCGGGTTCTGACATGGCGCTCACACTGTCACGTTCCATCGCACGGGGGGGAGCTGGGCTCCGCAAAGGCGATGCCGGTGCAGGTCTGGTTGATATGCATGGCGTGGAACTGCTCGCCATAGGTCGCGAAGCCGACGAAGTTGAAGGTTTGGTAGAGCTCTGACATCGCGTTGTAGAGCCCGCGATTGCGCGCGTCGGCGCGGCGGTAGGCGCAGTCGAAGCCCAATATGGTGTCGAGCGGTCCGATTCGCGATTTCAGTGTGACCAGTGTTTCGGCGGTCGTCTCAACCATCGCGACGGGTTCCGACAGTGTCAGCACGATACCTTCGTCGATGGCGCAGAAGAACCGAAGTGAGCCATCTTCGTAGACATGGCTGATGGCTCGGCAGTAGTTCTCTCCGTTGACAGGCACTACCAACGGATTGGATGCAAACGTGTCCGCACTGAGGCTTTCCGGGCTGACGCCAAGCAGGCGAGCGTACTCCTGTGCAGCCGGCGCCCCATTGAACTCCGATACCACACGTTCGCTCGGGTCGCAGGCAGTCACAACGAGTTTGTGTTCTGTTGCGACGAAATTCTTTGTGGAAAAGACTTCGAAAGTGAGATCGGTGCGAACCAGCACCAGAATGGCCGCCCCGGTGTAGCTTGCTCCGTTGAACAGCTGTGTCGTCTTGTGAAACAGCTGGTCGTCGCCGGATGATCCACCAAGCAGCACAATGCCATCGAGCGCCCGGTTGATCGCGGTCGTCACCGCTTCCTCCGAACGCGACAATCCGTCGATCACGCTCAATGCAAACACGCGGGCCTTGTCGTCCGAGCAGAAGCGCGAGCGCAGTGTGGTAACGCCCTCGGCGATGTCTTCCATGCCCTGGTCGGCGACATTCTGAATCAGAACCGCATCGGCCTCGAAATGCGCTCTGGGAAAGAGCAACGCGACGATGTTGTTGCTCTGCAATCCCTCGGGGGTCAACTCACCTGCTGTCGAGCAACCGACGACCAGCGTGTCTGCTGGTAGCTCGCTCAGCGCGCCGAGGAAGCTGTCGGGTGGGTAGCGTTCCTGAGAGTAGAAAATCAGCGCAAGGCAATAGGGTGCTTGCCGGCATTCCTCGACCATGCTGCGTGCGAACGCGGCGCCATCACCATCAAATGACCACAGCGTGCACAAACCACTCGGATTGACTTGGCGTCCGCTTCGCATTGTCCAGGGTGCCCAGAGCTTGAACAGAAACCGCACCATAGCAGCCTGTTTTGGCTACTGGAAAGGCAGACCGGTGGCATTGTGCAGACGCGGATTTTCCGCGCCCAGAAGGTGCATTGGCCTATTGGGCAATGGGATGATCGCCGAGATGCGGTATTGTGCAGGCTGAGGCGATGGGCGGGTGATGGCGTCGTATCATGTATCCGGCTCATGCTGCGCTGCAGCATGAGATCAAGACGGGCGATACGCTGTGTCGCCCACGACAGTGGAAAACGTAATGGATATCGTAGGTGAGCGGGTAATTGATGCCCCCCGCGACCGTGTGTGGGACGCGCTGAATGACCCCGAAGTGCTCAAGGCCTGCATCATGGGGTGCGAGGAGATCGAACAGGACTCAGAGACTGAGCTTCGGGCCACGGTGGTCGCGAAGTTCGGGCCGGTCAAGGCGAAGTTCAAAGCGGACATTTCGCTTGAAGACCTGAACCCGCCCGAGAGCTACCGGCTCGTCGGTCAGGGCCAGGGCGGTATTGCCGGCTTTGCCAAAGGCGGCGCTGCCATCACCCTTGAAGAGGTGGAAGGCGGCACGAAGCTGTCTTACAACGCCGACATGGCGATCGGTGGAAAGCTTGCGCAAGTGGGCTCGCGGCTGATTGGCAGCACAACCAACAAAATGATTAACGCTTTTTTTGATGCGCTGGACGAACACTTTTCAGCTGGTAGCTGACCGAGTGAAATTGACAGCAGTGACCCCGCTTGCGGGAGACAACCTGAGGAGACAAGAATGTCAGTGAATGTGTCGATGACGGTCAATGGAAAACCGGTCTCGGCAGAAGTGGAAGACGAGATGCTTCTCGTCAACTTTCTGCGGGATCATCTTCGCCTGACAGGGACTCACGTTGGCTGCGATACCAGCCAGTGTGGCGCCTGTACTATTCACGTGGACGGTGTAGCCGTCAAGTCGTGCACCATGCTTGCAGTTCAGGCTGAGGGCAGCAACGTCGCGACTATTGAAGGCGTGTCGGACGGGGAGACACTGCATCCGATGCAGCAGGCGTTCAAGGACAACCACGGCCTGCAATGCGGATTTTGTACGCCAGGCATGGTCATGAGTGCGTTGGATATCGTCAAGAACAACCCGTCACCGACCGAGCAGGAAGTGCGCGAAGCGCTCGAAGGGAACCTGTGTCGCTGCACCGGATACACCAACATCGTTCGCTCGATTATCGCGGGCGCCAAAGAAATGGAGGCGAGCTGATGGCTGCTGCAGAACCTTTGAACACCGGGATTGGTGAGTCGGTTACCCGCGTAGAAGACAGCCGCTTTCTGCGGGGTCACGGCAACTACGTCGATGACATCATCCTGCCGAGTCAGACTTACGCCGTGATGGTGCGCTCGCCCTATGCGCGTGCGACTGTCAACGGTATCGACACATCAGCTGCAATGGGATCCGGTGGTGTATTGGCCGTCCTGACCGCAGACGATTTCAGCGCCTTTGGTGGATTGCCGTGCGGCTGGCAGGTCCACAGCAAGAACGGCGACCCGATGACGGAGCCCAAGCACCCCATCCTCGCAGAGGGTGCCGTGCGCCATGTGGGTGATCCGGTCGCCGTTGTCATCGCCGAGAGCAAAGCCGAAGCGCGCCGCGCTGCCGCCCTCGTTGACGTCAACTACACCGAGATGTCGCCACTGATCGACATGCAGGGCGCGGTAGCAGGGAGCGCCGAGTTGGTCCACAGCGACACCCCAAGTAACGTCTGCTTCGATTGGGAGCTCGGCGACGAAGCGGCGACTGAGGCTGCGATTGCCGGTGCGGCGCACGTCACGCGTCTCGAGCTCGTGAACAATCGCCTGGTGCCCAACGCGATGGAACCGCGGGCGGCGATTGGCGACTACAACACCGCCAACGGCGAGCACACGCTCTACACCACCAGCCAGAACCCCCACGTCATCCGCTTGCTGATGGGCGCGTTCGTTCTGAGCCTGCCAGAGCACAAATTGCGCGTGATTGCGCCGGATGTGGGCGGCGGTTTCGGTTCAAAGATCTTCCACTACGCGGAAGAGGCGATCGTCACGGTGGCGTCCAAATTGATCGGTCGTCCGGTCAAGTGGACGGCAGACCGCAGTGAGTCGTTCATCTCCGACGCGCACGGCCGGGATCACCTGACCACCGTCGAGCTCGCGATGGACGCCAACGGCAAGTTCCTTGCGCTGCGTGCGACGACGCTGGCAAACATGGGCGCCTACCTCTCGACGTTTGCTCCGTCCGTGCCGACCTACCTGCACGGTACGCTGCTCGCGGGCACCTACACCACACCGGCGATCTACACGAACGTCAAAGGTGTGTTCACCAACACGGTGGCGGTCGATGCGTACCGCGGTGCGGGCCGGCCCGAGGCGTCCTACCTGCTCGAGCGGGTCGTGGACCTCGCGGCCATAGAAACGGGCATCGACCCGGTGGAATTGCGTCGCCGCAATTTCATCCAGCCTGATGCGTTTCCGTACGACACGCCGGTCGCTTTGACATACGACATCGGCAATTACCAGGCAACCCTCGACATGGCGCTCGAAAAGACTGACGCCGCCGGGTTCGAGGGCCGCAAGGCGGCGTCTGCTGCGCGCGGCAAATTGCGTGGGCGCGGGATTGCCTGCTACATCGAGGCCTGCGGCATCGCGCCGTCCAATATCGCCGGTGCACTGGGTGCACGCGCAGGCCTCTACGAGGCAGCGACGGTTCGGGTCAACCCGACCGGTTCGGTTGCGGTGTTGACCGGTTCGCACTCGCACGGTCAGGGCCACGAGACAACCTTTGCACAGGTTGTGTCCGATACCCTTGGCATCCCGATTGAAAACGTCGACATCGTGCACGGTGACACTGGCAAGATTCCTTTCGGAATGGGCACCTACGGCTCTCGCTCGATCGCTGTCGGTGGGGCGGCTCTGGCCAACGCACTCGACAAGATCGTGCTCAAGGGGCGGCAGATTGCGGCTCACCTGATGGAAGCCAGCGCGGACGACGTGGTGTTCAAGGACGGTCAGTTCTCGATCGAAGGCACGGACAAATCCGTTGGCTTCGGCGATGTTGCTCTGACGGCCTACGTGCCGCACAACTTCCCGCTCGAAACGCTTGAGCCGGGTCTGGAGGAAACGGCGTTCTACGACCCGAAGAACTTCACCTACCCGTCCGGTGCCTATGTCTGTGAGCTGGAAATCGACAAGGAGACCGGTGTTATCGACATCGTCGACTTCCACGCATCAGATGACTTCGGCAACATCATCAATCCGATGATCGTTGAAGGCCAGGTGCACGGTGGCGTGGCGCAAGGCGTGGGCCAGGCGCTGATGGAAGGAGCGGTCTATGACGACAACGGCCAGCTCATGACCGGCAGCTACATGGACTACTGCATGCCCCGAGCTGACGATCTGCCGAACGTGACCGTGAGCAACCACGTCACCGCCTGCACGCACAACCCGCTCGGCGTCAAAGGGTGTGGTGAAGCCGGTGCGATCGGTTCGCCACCGGCGGTGGTGAACGCGGTGATCAACGCGTTGGGAGACTACGGTGTCAAGCACATCGACATGCCCGTGACGGCCCACAAGGTGTGGTCCATCATGAATGCCAACGGCAACTGAGGAGAGCCAAGATGGAAGCCTTCAACTACCGTAAAGCCGGCTCAGCCGACGAAGCCGTTTCAACACTGGCCAGTGCAGCCGACGGGAAATTTCTCGCCGGCGGCATGACCCTGCTGCCAACCATGAAGCAGATGCTCGCCACACCTGACACCCTGGTCGATCTCGGCGGTGCCAGCGAGCTCGTTGGAATCAGCCGCGACGGTGACAACCTTGTGATCGGTGCGATGACCACCCACGCAACCGTGGCCGGCAGCGCCGAGGTGCATTCGGCCATTCCGGCGCTTGCCGCGTTGGCAAGTGGCATTGGTGATCCGATGGTCCGCAACCGCGGCACCATTGGCGGATCAATTGCCAACGCTGACCCCGCTGCCGACTACCCCGCGGCAGTCGTCGGGTTGAACGCCACGGTCAACACCAACAAGCGCAGTATCGCGGCCGACGAGTTCTTCGTCGACGTGTTCGAAACCGCGTTGGCAGACGATGAGCTGGTGGTGTCGGTCAGTTTCCCGATTCCGGCCAAGGCGGCGTACCAGAAGTTCCCGAACCCGGCCTCTCGCTATGCGGTCGTCGGTGTCATGGTCGCCCAGACCGGGGACGGCGTGCGGGTTGCCGTGACCGGCGCTGGTCCGAGCGTGTTCCGCGCCAGCAGCTTCGAAGACGCCCTTGGCGGCAACTTCTCGGCGTCTGCGCTGGACGGTCTGTCGGTCTCGGCAGACAACCTCAATGAAGACATCCACGCGAGTGCTGCCTACCGGGCGAATCTGGTCGGAGTGATGGCCAAGAGGGCAGTCGCTGCCTGTTGAGGCAGTCGCTGATGATGCGGCCCGTTACTGTGTCAGTAGCGGGCCGTTTTTTTTAACCGGAAATCTTGTTATGTCCAATGCGCTCCCCACGGATGTCGACAGCACGCTTGAATTGCTCGGCGCCCATGATTATGTCGCTGATCGTTCGCTTGCCACGGCGTTGTTCCTGAGCCTCTCCCTCGGTCGGCCACTCTTTCTGGAAGGGGATGCCGGTGTTGGCAAAACCGAGATTGCCAAGGTTATTGCCACGGCGGTCGGCTCGCCATTGGTTCGGCTCCAGTGCTACGAGGGTCTGGATATCGCGGCTGCGGCGTACGAGTGGAACTACCCGGCGCAGATGATGGAAATTCGCCTCGCTGAAGCCGGGCAGGGGGCGGCTGACGGTCTGCGCGAGCGGCTCTACAGCGAGGCCTTTCTCACGAGGCGCCCGCTGTTGCAGGCATTGCAACCCGAGGGCGGTGGCCAGGCGGTTCTGCTGATTGACGAACTCGATCGGGCCGATGAACCCTTTGAGGCTTTTCTGCTTGAAGTGTTGTCCGACTTTCAGATGTCGATTCCGGAGATGGGAACCGTCAAGGCCGAGACGCAGCCGATTGTTGTGGTCACCTCTAACCGCACGCGCGAGATCCACGACGCCATCAAGCGCCGGTGTTTCTACCATTGGGTCGACTACCCGGACGCGACACGTGAACGCGAGATACTGCGCCGCAAGGTGCCGAGCCTGAAGGACGATCTCAGTCGCGAGATCGTGGCCTTCGTGCAAAGCCTGCGCGGCATGGACCTGTTCAAATCGCCGGGGGTGGCAGAGACGCTTGACTGGGCACATGCCCTGACCCAACTCGATGTGGTCTCGCTCGATCCCGAAGTGGTTGATCAGTCGGTCGGTGCATTGCTCAAATACCAGGACGATGTCGCGCGCCTGCGTGGTACCGAGGCGGCGAGCGTGCTGGAGCAGATTCGCATGGAAATGTCCC
>CALDHJ010000306.1 GCA_937941555.1 uncultured Granulosicoccaceae bacterium
CGCAACCGCGTGGTTGCTGGTCGCGAGCGAGACGAGTTTGCCGACGCCTACCGCATGCTGCGATCACGGGTGATGCACAAGCTCAACGCCGGTGGGTGGACTTCAGTGGGTGTGACCAGCACGGGGCCGGGGCAGGGCAAGAGCCTGACGTCCGCGAACCTCGCTGTCAGTATCGCGCAGAAGGTGAATAACAGCGCGCTGCTGGTAGATTTCGATCTGCGCCGCCCCTCGATCCGCAAGCTGTTTGACTACCGTGGCCCGATGGGCCTGCAGCATTACATCAGCAAGCAGGTGCCCTTGGATGAGGTGTTGTTCAATCCGGGCATTGATCGCTTGGTTGTTTTGCCTGGAGGCAAACCCAACAACCGCTCTTCGGAGTTGCTGGCGTCACCCAAGGTGGTTGAACTCACGCGTGAAGTCATCGCGCGTTACCCGTCGCGGATTGTCATATTCGATTTGCCGCCGGTGCTCGCAACAGATGATGCGCTGACCATACTGCCGCATCTGGACAGCTGCCTGTTGGTGGTTGAAGAGGGGCATGCGAAACGCAATGAAGTTCGGCGCGCAATCGAGCTGCTCGATGAGTTCAATCTGATCGGCACCGTCTTGAACAAGTCGCGCGACAAGCACTCGGCGTACAGCTACAAAACCAAGTACTACTGATCGCGCGTTTGCGCACAGCGGGCAGAAAACCATGTATCTCGATTTCTTCAATCTCTCGCGCAAGCCGTTTTCCATACACGCGGCGACCGATAACATCTACCTGGGTGACAACCACGGTGTTGCCGCGGCTTCCCTTGAATACGGCATCCTCGAGAACCCCGGATTCATCGTGATGAGTGGTGAAATCGGAACGGGCAAGACCACCCTGGTTCGGCACGTGCTCAATCAGGTTGGCTCGCAGACCGTGGTTGCGGAGATCAACTGCCTGCCAAGCAGCCGCTCCTCTCTGATTTCGCAACTGTGTGCCGCGTTCGGCGTTAGCTCGAAAGATGTCGGTCTGCCGGAGTTCGTCAACCACCTCAGTCAGTACATTGATGAACAAGGGAAACGCGGTAAATCGCTGATTCTGTTTCTCGACGATGCGCAAAACCTCAGCGCAGACGATCTCGAAGCGATTCGATTGATCGTCAACTTCAACGATGAAATCGACAAGCTGATTACAGTCTTATTTGTTGGACAAACGCAACTGCGGCGCACCATACGCCAGGCCGATCTTGCGCAGTTTCGTCAACGGATATCTGTTCACTACCACCTCGATGCGCTTTCGCGCGAGGAAACGGCCGAGTACATCCGCTTTCGGCTGCACTCCTGTGGCGGTGATACCAATGTCATTGGTGACGAGGCGATCAGCTTGATCCACCAATATGCAGATGGGTTGCCTCGCGTGGTCAATGCAATTGCCGATTTGTGCTTGGTCTACGCTTTTTCGCGTCAGCAACCTATGGTCGATACCGAAACAGTTGCGGCAGTTGTGCGCGATCGAAATCGCGGTGGCATAGCATTGCAGATGTCCCATCTTGCTCAGAATCCGCTGCGGAGTGTGGTGCGCGTTGCTCCCTTCAGAAATCGCTTTAGCAACCAGAACCTGGCGGTTCCGGCGCTGGCACGCAGTCTGTACTGGGCCAGCAACTAAGCGATGACCCAGGCGACACCGCGGATTGAGGGTGGATTCGGCGTTATCCTGATTTCAGTGCTGTTGGGATTGAATGTTCTGTCGACGATGTTGTTGGCTGAATTGCCTGGAGGGAACCTCGTCAACTACGGCGCCACGGGCCTTTTTCTCCTGTCCGTGATCGTTGTCGGGATGTTTCTGCGCAAGCAGGTCTGGATCGGTTCGGAGTGGGTGATTCTGATCGTTTGGCTGTGCTACTCGATCATTCCGGCATTGTTGTCTGCGGACGTCGAGTCAGCGATGTTCAAGGTGCTGACGGTATTGCAGCTCGGTGTCTGGGCCCTCGCCATTCACCAGGCGATCATCTGGCGCCGCTCGGCGGTTGCGCCTTTGTTGATGTATGGCACTGCCGTGACCGGCGCTTACTTTTTGAGTTTCACCAGCATTGGCGGTGGTGGCGGCATCAGCGACAACCCCGACGCGGTTGAGCGAGTCGCCAGTACGTTGGTCAACGCGAATGTGTTTGGGGCATCTGCTGTAATGGGGTTGGGGTTGTGTCTGATTGCGGCGGCAAATCGGCTTCCCCTCCGGTTGAAACTCTTCCAGGCCGTGCTTGCGCTGGCATTGATTGCCGGTGTGGTGAACAGCGGCTCGCGGACAGCTCTGATCGGTATGATTTTTCTGCTGTTGGGTTCTACCTGGGCACTGCGGTTCTGGAATATTCGGCAGCTAATGCGGATCATGCCATCGCTGCTGGTGTTCTCGGTTATTGGTGGCGCAGTCTATTACGTCTTCAAGGATGTGCCAGAAGTCGCTGAGCGCGTTGATGGGGTGTTTTCACTGGAAGACCCCAATTCGGTTTTCAGTCGATTGTGGGATTTCTTCGGGGTCATTGCAGCGGGCAGCTTGCAGGCCGAGGAGAGCGGTGAGTCGATGTCGCAGCGATTCGACCTGATCAAGCTGGGTATCGATATGATGCTCGATAGCAACCTGCTTGGAATCGGACTCGACAACTTTCGGGTACAAGTCGGTGCCTACTCTCACTCCAATGTGATCGAGGTGTTGGTCGCAACTGGTGTGCTCGGGCTTTTGCTCTACTACAGCATCTACCTGGCACTTATCCTTCGGTGTTTTCAGATACTGCGTCTTGATCGAAATCACGGTGTCGCGCGGATGGCACTTGTGGCGCTGATGACGTTGTCACTCATGGATATTCAACACGTGAGCTATGACACCAAGCAGGGCTGGCTTTTTCTTGCGATTCTTATCGCGTCGGTCGAGGTTTCACGGCGCCGGCTGCTGGAGTCAGTGCGCGAGGCAGCTCTGGAAAAACAGTCCGCGCACGAGGATGCAACGGACCAAGCGCATGCCGCTGACAGCCTGCCGAGCGAGCGTTCAGGCATGCAAGCCATTGGCAGCATTGAGGCGGCATCGGCTGTCAACCTGAAGGTCGGGAAGCGTGTGTCACTCGCCGCAGCAAGTAGGCTTGGGGACCCCAAAAGACCATCTTGAACCATTTTGCATCCGCTTGATGCGAGCAGCGGCGTGCCCCGTGCGCGCGTCGGCCGGGGCGATTGACATTTGGTGGCACTTGCGGCTGTGTGTCACCCAGCCTGCAAGGCGCTGGCGGTGAGGCTCAGGAGAGGGTCGTGATGCCTTCGTTTTTTGCCCACAACCCCAAGCACATCAATTTCCACAATCGCTCTGCATAGCCTTCTTTGCCGGACATGTGCCAGTTGATCATTTTGTCCAGTGCATCCTGGCGGAACATCTCGGCGATCAGGCTGTTGGGTGATTGCAAAGAGTCGTGAAGCATGTCGCGCATGTCGCCGCGCAGCCAATCGCTTATCGGGATGCCGAAACCGGATTTCGGCAGGGTGAACAGCTCGGCTGGTAGGCGGTCGCGTGCGACATCGCGGAGAATGCGCTTTCCCTTGCCGTCTTTGTACTTGTAGTCCTCTGGCAGGCTTGCGGCGAACTCGATCACGCGGTAATCGAGCAGCGGTGCGCGCACCTCGATGCTCGCTGCCATGCTGGAGATATCCACTTTTGCAAGGATGTCATCTGCCATGTAGACCTGCATGTCGGTGAGGCCGGCGCGGGTGATGGGGCTGTGATCGGCGTGCGAGGCATAGACCTGACTTGTGTAGCGATCAACTGCATCCTCGTCTGTCAGGG
>CALDHJ010000307.1 GCA_937941555.1 uncultured Granulosicoccaceae bacterium
CCTTGAGTTGCTGCATGAGCTTGATTGACGACACGGTCAATGCGATCAGAGCCGATTTGCCTGCACCGGGCAGTCGCGTTGTGGTCGGGGTGTCGGGCGGCGTCGACTCCGCCGTCACGGCCATGCTGCTGGTACGCGCCGGGCTCGATGTCCGCGGTGTGTTCATGCAGAACTGGGAAGACGACGCCGCAGACTGCACGGCGCGCCAGGACTACCAGGACGCCGCCGCGGTTTGCGGACAACTCGGCATTGCGATCGATGCACTGAATTTCGCCGACGAATACTGGGACCGCGTATTCAGCCACTTCCTGCAAGAATACAAGGCCGGTCGAACCCCGAACCCGGATATCCTGTGTAATCGGGAAATAAAATTCCGGGCGTTCCTCGATCACGCACTCGACAGCGGCGCAGACGCCATTGCAACCGGCCACTACGCGCGACACGGCGCAATCGATGGCGCACCCGCATTGCGCCGGGGTCGAGATACCAACAAGGACCAGAGCTACTTTCTCTACGCCCTGCAGCGTGAACAGCTCGCCCCGGCCCTCTTCCCGCTAGGCAACCTCGAAAAGCCCGTGGTCAGAGAGCTCGCTGCTGAAGCGGGCTTGCACGTCCATGCCAAGAAAGACAGCACCGGCATCTGCTTCATTGGCGAGCGCCACTTTCAGGCCTTCCTCTCAAGCTACCTGCCAGCACAACCGGGAGACATCGTCGATGACAGCGGACAGGTACTGGGCCAACACAACGGCTTGATGTATTACACACTCGGCCAGCGGCGAGGCATCGGCGTCGGCGGCCGGCAAGACGCCGATCAAGGCGCATGGTTCGTAGCCGACAAACGGCTCGATACAAACCAACTCGTGGTGGTGCAAGGCAGTGAACATCCCCTGCTGATGCGCTCCAGCATGCCGGTCGAACAACTCAGCTGGTGTCGTAATATTCCCACTGACACAAGCCTGCGCTGTACGGCTAAAATACGGTACCGCCAATCCGATCAGCCGTGTACTCTCCAGTTCGAATCAACCGAGCGCGCCACACTGGTCCTTGACGACCCGGTGCGGGCAGCAACTCCGGGCCAAAGTGCGGTGTTCTACCTTGGCGATGAATGCCTTGGTGGCGGTGTCATCGCAGACTTTTCAAGGTAAGCAGAACCCCTCCTGTGAAAAAAAACCTCGACAATCAGGTTCTCGCACTCGCTGCCGTCGTCAACTGTGCGGAGTTGGTCGCGGACGTCGCCGTCGAGGGAAGCTGCGACCGTGTGCAGCGGGCCGTCATGCTCGAGAGCATATTCTCGCTCGAATCCGAGTCACTCGACAGCATCTACGCGGGACGCGAAAACCTGCTGCCCGGCCTGCAGAGCCTGGTGAACCAGTTTCAGCCAAACCGCTCGATCCGAGTCGACGCCGCTCAATACCAAATGGGCCTGATCCAGCTTCAGTTTCAGCTGATGAAGAACCGCGAGGCACAAGACGCATTGCGTCGTGGCGTGACACAGCTGACAGAATTTCGCGACATGCACGGTGGCGAGATCGACTCGACAATCGTAAATCGCCTGTCAACGCTCTACCAGGACACCCTGAGCCATTTGAAGCCGCGCATTATCATACGCGGCAACGCGGCCAACCTCGCAGCACAAGACAAGGCCGACACTGTGAGGGCGTTGTTGATGGCCGGTGTGCGCGCGGCCGTGCTGTGGCGGCAGGCAGGTGGATCCCGGTGGTCGCTGCTACTGGGTCGGCGCGCCAGCATCCAGACGGCGAAGCAGATGGTCGAGTCGCTTCAGAACGGATTGCCGGATACGCGCGAGGATTGATCGCGAGGGCTCCGGTGCCGTGGCCACGCCACGCAGCAGAACCATCTTCTCGACTCCTAATACACGCTTAAGCGTTTAGCCGTCGAGGTCGAGCTGAGACAGCGGGCTCGCGTACTCGACCCAGGTTTCCACTTTTGATATCGCAGCGACCTCGCCAACCAACTCCTGCTTGCTGTTCGCCGCCACGAGCCGGCCTTGCAGTTCAGCTGCATCGTGTTCATTGAGTGTGTCGACACTCAGTACACCGATCTCGATAAGCAGCTGCGCGTGATTCATGTCCATGCCGGGCACACGCAGCAGATCTGACAGGCTCCGCCAGCGCCGCACTTGCGAGACATCCTGTTCGATGGCCGTGGCCATGAGTCGCAATTTCGACTCGCTGTCGGTTTCGCGAAGCAAGTCGTGGGTGGTGCGAATGCCGAGTTCTCGCATCTGTTGAAGCGTCTGTTCGTCGAGACCGATCAGGTCTGCGACCCGATACTCGCCGCTGCCAGCCGTGGCCCGACGCAGACCTTGCGCAATCTCGACACCGGGCAGTGTTGCTGCCGACTCACGACTGCTGTCTGCACCGCGGTTGAGCGCATCGGTATCAACTGCCGCAGGCGGCTCGTTGGGCACATAGTCACCACCGGCTTGCCGCACCATGTCCTGGGCTCTACGCAAGCGCTTTTCAAGCTCGTCCCGATCCGCCTCGAGTCGTCTGACTTGAATCTCGAGTTCTTCTTCTCGCGCCGAGGAACTGCCACCGGCCATGTGCCGGAAACCCCAGCCAACGATGAAACCGATCGCCCCCGCCGCAGCGAGCAACAGCGCCATCTCGCCGATCAGGTACGTCATGCCCATGCTTATTCTCCGAAAACGTTAAATTCGATACGCCGATTCAGGGCTCGACCTTCGGCCGTATCGTTGGTGGCAACGGGCCTCTGGGGGCCGTACCCCGTGGCCATGAGCCGTGACCCGGCAACACCGTGCTCGGCAAGGTAGAGCCGTACCGTGTCAGCGCGATCCTGACTGATGCGATTGTTCAACTGCAACGAGCCCCGCGAATCGGTGAAACCCGCGACTTCAACGCGAACAGCCGGACACTGCGCAAGCACCCTCGCCACGCCATCGAGTACGTCGAAAGAATCGAAACTCAAACTGGACGAACCGCGCTCGAAAACGATGCGTTTGCCAGACATGTGCTCGGCCAACTGTGCATTGCAGGCGAAGGCACTCAACCCTTCCACAGGCCCACCGTCGTTCAGGTAGGCAAATTCGGTTCGCCACGTCAGATCGGCCGGAACCAACTGAACCAGTGCCCGCCGGATCGTTTTCTCCTGAGCCTTGTCGAGCACCGTTCCGGTGATCTTGATCTGTCCGTTGGACAAGACCGCACTGCCCTCGCCCATTTCACTCAACGCCGTGGCGCCAGCGACAACGGCAGCCGGCCAACTCTCCGGCAGAGCGTCGTGCGACTTCGCCGATACGTTGACCGGTGCGTCACCCGCGAGCTCGCGCAGCCGGCCCAGCGTCGCCTGCATCATTGCGTCGTCGTCGATGGAGTCACCCGAGATGGCCAACCCGGCCTTGCTCAACCTGATGCCTGTCGCCCAAGTCCCTGCCGCTCCGTCGATAGACGACAGGTCGCGCGCAGCGCTCGCGCTGTTCGACGCGATGTCAGTGTCGACATCCGGTGCGTCACGTTGCTCACCATCGGCAAGTGCCGTGTCGCCTCCCGCACCCGCTGTCGAGTCAACTGCCTCACCAGACCCATCGCTTCCTTCGCTCGCGGTTACTGAGGGGTCGGGTGTGACAGTCGGTTGACGAGCCGCATGAATGCCGGTCGAACGCGAGGCTTTCACGCCCAGCCCGGTGTTCACCCACTCGGCTTGCTGCACGCCGGCCTGCTGCCGGAGTAGTTGCAGTGCGTTCGACTGCACCCCTGTCTGGCCTGTTGCCATGATGCGGCGCCCGTCAGCTTGAACGCTGACACCGGCGATTCCGGCATTGTTCAATCGCTGTACGGCCTCGGCTTGTATATTCCGCTCTATTCGCGGCGCTTCTATCACTGCAGCATAAAAAATCAGCAGCGAAAGCGCGATGAGCCCGAGCAAGGTAAGAATGACTCTGCGCACAACAACCCGTCCAATCGTTTGTCCGTTGCGGTCTTCAAGACAGGTTCACGCTATCGCAGAGGCACAGCCAATTTCTTGACGCATCAAACCTGTGTCACTGTCACAATAATGCAACCGCGACCACCACATTGTCGCGCTAGTTTAACATTCACAGGAGCAAAGTTGGACAAGTTACTGACTGGTGACGGAACTGTTGACCCGTTCCGGCCTCTGAACCCTTGCCGAGTTTGCAATCCGTATCACGGCTTTTCTTGGCATTGTCAGTGTTTGTCCGGGGTCTGCTGCGCAGCCCCGGCTTTTTTTTGGGGTTGAATCGGCGAGGTTACGGTGTCGCGAAACGGTGATCGACACCGCCACTGCGCAACACCGCACCGACCTTCGTGACGGTCAGATGCTCAGCGAGCCGATACCAGGCAGCTCGGGTCAGCCGCCCCTCTATCGCCCGGAAGGGCTGGCCAGACGCCGGCACCGCACGCACCACCGCGTAAGCGGCCCCATTCTCTCCCCGCTCAGGTACACCGGCTCGGATCGGATGATCGGCATCGAGCACAACCTGCTCCCCGAGTGAGGTAGTCGCGACCCATACTGCCTCTGCCCCAGCTTCGGCACGATTCTCGACATCCGCAATGCAGAACGGCACATCGTCGACGCGGATCCGCAGCAGTTCAACCGGTGTGACCAGGGCATATCCCTCCGGGTCACGCCGCAACACGGACGCGAACAGGCGCACCAGCGCGTCGCGTTCGATAGCGACGTCTTCGTGAAACCAGCGACCGTCGGCATCAATGCGAATGTCTATTTCGCCTACGTGCTCAGGCGACCAGGTGTGTACTGGCGGCAAGTTGTCGGCGTGCGCTTCCAGGGCCGCGATCAGCGACTCGATTTGCGTGCCGGCGCTCACCGGAGTAGCTCGATTCGGCCCTGAAACTGTTCTAGGCAACCCGGATTCTTCAGGGTTTCAACCGACTCGACCGGTCGCCCATTGACGAGGTCGCGTACCACGCGTTCGGCGAGTTTGCCCGCGCGCGTGTGCGGGAAGTTTTCAACCTGGAGAATCACCGCGGGTACGTGCCGCGGGGAGGCACGCTGGCGCAAGGCCGTGCGAATGGTCTCTTCGAGTTCGGGTGTCAGCTGTGTCTCGCCGCGCAAGCGGACAAACAACACCATGCGCGCATCGGTCTCCCACTCCTGCGACACCACCACCGAGTCGAGAACCTCATCAAGTGTGTTGACGACACGATAGACTTCGGATGTGCCGATGCGCACCCCTGCAATATTCAACGTCGCATCCGAGCGACCGTGGAACACGACGCCCCCGGATTCGGCCATGGAAATGTAGTCACCGTGGTGCCACGTCCCGGGATAGCGCGCTAGATAGGTTGCCCGATAGTGTTTTTTGTCGTCGTCCTCGAGAAATCCGAGCGGCATGCTCGGAAACGGTTTGGTGCACACCAGTTCACCGGTTGTGCCTGGTGGCAACTCGCCCTCGTCGCCCCACACCTCGACAGCCATGCCCAGCGCGACACATTGCAACTCCCCGCGATGAACCGGCAGCGCCGGATGACCGCAGGCGAAGCACCCCATGATCTCGGTGCCGCCGGATATGGACGACAGACGGATGTCAGACTTGATCTCGCGGTAGACAAAATCGAATCCGGCTGGTGACAACACCGACCCTGTACTCAGCACCACGCGCAGTGTATCGAGCGAACAGTCGCGCACCGGGCGCCCGCCGTGTTTGCGCAAGTGCTGCAGAAAACGCGGTGAAGTGCCAAAAACCGTGATACCGAATTCATCAACCAGCTCGAACAAGGCGTTGCGGTCGGGCTGCAACGGCGAGCCGTCATACAGCACGACCGAGGCTCCACACGCCATTGCGCCCAGCAACCAGTTCCACATCATCCACCCAACGGTGGAGTAGTAGAACACCGTGTCGCTCGCGCGCGTATCGATGTGCAAGCGATGCTCTTTGAGGAGCTGCATCAGCACCCCACCGGCACTGTGCACGATGCACTTGGGCTTCCCGGTGGTGCCGGAGGTGTACACAACCAGCAGCGGATGATCAAAGTCGAGTTGTTCGAAGTCCGGCTTCTCCGGATTGAACCCGGCAATGGCGCCGGCGTAGAGAACGGCGTTTCGAAAACTGCGCGGCAGCAACGGCTGGTCCTGCACGTACCCGCACACGGCGACCTGCGCGACGCTTGGCAGGCGCTGCACGATCGCCTCGACCTTCTCGAGGCATTCAATGGTCTTGCCTCGGTAGAAATAGCCGTCGGCACAAAACAATACTTTCGGTTTCGACTGCGAGAAGCGGTCAACCACCGCGTCGACACCGAAGTCTGGCGCACACGCCGTCCAAACCGCACCGATGCTCGCGCAGGCCAACATGACGGCGGCCGCCTCGGGCAGATTCGGCATTACGCCAGCCACGACATCGCCACGACCAACGCCCCACTGACG
>CALDHJ010000308.1 GCA_937941555.1 uncultured Granulosicoccaceae bacterium
GTGCGTTGACGGTCTGATCCGACTCAACGCCACGTTATCTATCCGCGCGCACAGGCCGACTCTGCAGGTGTAAGCTTCATGCTCCTACAGTGAACCCGGGGGCAGACATGGCAACGCGACCAAGACACATCATGCTGACGGTGTTGCTGTGGACCGCCGTGTTGCTTTGCGGTGTCGCGCGCGCAGAGGGCAGCGTTGTCCCGGCTCAAGCGGAAACGACCGACGCCGTTCGCGCCGAGTTGGCGATTGACGCCCCGACCAGCAAGGCGGCTGTGCGGGACTTGGTGTCGCACCTGAATGACGATGCTGTGCGCCAACTGCTGATCGGGCGACTCGATGCCGTTGCGGCGTCGAATGCGCCCTCGAGCGATTCACGCACGGCGCTACAGGTTCTGACCGACGGCTTGCGAGTCTATGTCGAGACCGCGCGAAGCAACCTCTCCAACCTGCACCGTGTTCCGGACTTCCTGTCACGCTTCAGCTCGGCCTTGACTGACGCCGTCTCCACATTCGGCGTTGGCGCCTGGGCGCTGGCGTTGCTGGTGTTCACTGTTTTGGGGCTGGTGGCGCAACGCGGCGTAGCGCGGTTTTTCCAACGCAAGCGTGCAGCGCTGATTGATGAGGTGGGTCACACCCTTTGGGAGGTATTGCGCATCGTCTACACCCGCCTCGCGATTGATGTGCTGGGTGTCGTTGCCTTTTTCCTCGCCGCTTACATCGGATTTTCACTGTTGGTGCCGTGGCCTGGTGTCGCCCATCAGATCGGGTATGCGCTCATTGTGACGGTGGCGGCCTGGAAGATGGGTGGAGCGGTTTGCAATTTCGTCTTTGCACCTGGCCAGCCAGGCTTGCGTTTCTGCCGCACGGACGATGTCCGGGCGGCGCGCATCACGCGTGATTTTGCGCTGCTCGCGGGCTTCGTGGTTGGTTTGCACAACGTGTTCTATTTGTTCCAGACGGTCGGCTTCGAGACCCTCGGTGGGCTGCAGAATCTCGCGCCCTTCGGCTTCCTGCTGAACCTTTCTCTCTATGTCGCCGTGGCCACTGCGATCTGGCTGCACCGGCACACGCTCACCGACGTGCTCAACAACAACTACAAACTCATCGCCCGCCTGATCGATGGTGAGGACGACGCACCGGAGAGTGTGTTCGCGGGCAACTGGCCCAAGATTGCGCTCGCGTTGGTGGCGGTGAAATATCTGTTGGTCGAGATAGTTATCAACTCCACGGATTTCGCAGCCTACTCGACGACGGCTGTGTACATGACGTTTTTCGTGATTTCGCTTTGGCCGGCTCTCGACGGCAATGTCACGCTGTTCGTGGCCATGGGTACGCGGGCGACCGAAGACGAGAGCCCGGCAGCGGCCAAGGCGCGGGTGCAGATGCAACGTGGTCTCTTGCGCGTGGGTCGCGTGCTGGTGGTTGGGGTGGTGCTCTACCTGCTCGCGAACCTCTGGAGCTTTGATGTGCTCGGGATGGCGGAAGCCGGGCTGGGCGCGCAGACTGCCGGCAGTCTGTTCGAATTGCTGTTCGTTTTGCTGGTCGCCTACGTTGCGTGGGAGATCATCACGATCTACGCGCGCCGGGTGATGGCGGCTGAGACGGGCTCCGCTGACGGCGGTGAGGAAGGCGCGGGTGATATGGGGGGTGTGGGCTTGTCTCGCACAGCGACGCTGGTGCCGATCATTGAAATGACAGCCAAGGCGCTCGTGGTGTTGGTCGCGGTGTTCGTGTCACTCGATGGGCTGGGCATCAACATCACACCCCTGCTTGCGGGTGCGGGTGTTGTTGGCCTCGCCGTGGGATTCGGTGCGCAGACGCTGGTGAAGGACATTGTCTCGGGCGTGTTCTTTCTCGCCGACGATGCCTTTCGTGTGGCGGAGTACATCGACGTCGGCGGTACCATGGGCACGGTCGAGAAAATTTCTCTTCGCTCATTGCGCCTGCGCCACCACCGCGGTCTGGTACACACCATTCCCTACGGTGAGATCCCGAAGCTCACCAACTACAGCCGCGACTGGGTGATCATGAAGCTGCGGTTTCGTGTGCCCTTTGAAACCGACATCAACAAGGTCAAGAAGATCTTCAAGCGGATCGGCCAGGAGATGCTCGAGCACCCCGAGATCGGGGGTGATTTCCTGCAGCCCTTCAAGTCGCAGGGTGTGGCCGAAATGGACGACGATGCGATCGTGGTGCGTGGCAAGTTCATGGCCAAGCCCGGCCGACAGTTCATGATCCGCAAAGAAGTCTATGTCCGTGTGCAGCAGGCTTTTGACGAGGCCGGTATCCCCTTTGCGCGCAAGCAGGTCATGGTGCACATACCGGGGCTCGACGACAACAAGGGTGTGTTGGGTGATACCGATGTGCGTCGCGTGGCGGCCGCGGCGGCCGATTCTGCGACGCGCCCGGCGTTGCCGGATGGCAGTGGAGCCTAGCTTGGTCTATCTGCCTTCAGTGCAGGCCGGTCGGTGTTTCCGGGGGTTCGCTGCATTCGCCCAAGGTGTGCAGCTGCGACACTGCACCGAAAGCGCCTTCCAGGCACATGCCCCAATAACCGTCCAGTGAGTGCCGCGTGGGTGAGCGGTCCAGTGGCCGGGTGATCGCGCATTCCAACGCCGTTTCCGGTCGGGTTCCGTGGTGGAGGTAGCGCATTCGCCAGTGCGGGAAACGGCGATGGGTGAGTCCGCTTTCGGTGTGGGATTGAATGATCCGGTGTCGGCTGTCGGCGTGAATCTGCGCGAACACATTCTTCAGCGACTTGGCTTCGCCTTCGATGTACTGAAAGAAGTGTGCGTTGTAAAAACACAAGTAGCCGGTGATGCCGTGCTCGACGTTGCGTAGTGCCGACGTTCTGGCGATGTCCCAAGCGACACCGTCATCTACGTCGACCAGGGCATGGCTGTAATACAGAATCGCGTTCATGGCTGCTCCGATCGCACTGCTAT
>CALDHJ010000309.1 GCA_937941555.1 uncultured Granulosicoccaceae bacterium
TGGTCACTCAGCGGCCTGGGCTGTGCACTCGAATCCACATCCGAACACGCCGTCACGGTGGTGGGTGTGCAACGCGGGGAGTGTCAGCTGCTAGCAGTCGACACGGCAGTCAGCGCATCAACCGCCGTGACCCTGGACGTCGAGCAGGTGGTCGTCGAGTTTTGACGTCAGAGTGCCGTCGCCGAGCTTTTGGCACTGGCACGTGCTCTAGCCACCAGCGTCGAGCGCACGTGGCTGCCGGCTGCGAGGGGCACGATCACCAGTGACGTGCCGAGGCACACACAAAAACAGCTGTAGAACCCGTAGATGAAGGCCTCGCGCATGAGGTAGTCGAGTCCTTCCGGGGCATTCAGGGTGGGGATGAGCGAGGAGTTGATATATTTCGCCGTCCACCAGGCGAGGTTGGTGTCGAAGTGCACCCATAGACCCCAGGCGATTGCCGCGCCGATCAGCGATGCGAGAATGCGCGACGCGCTCAGGGGCAGGAACAATGTCAGCGCATAGAGCACCATTAGCGCAGTCGGGAAGTGCGCGTACAGGTTGAACAGCTTTACGGCGTGTTGTTCCATATCACCCGGTCAATGCCAGGTGACGCTGTCAGGCGTCCTCTGGCTTAATGTCTATCATGAGGTCGTGCGCCAGGGACTCGATCTCGGCCTGTGCCTTGTCGAGCTGTGACGTTGTGGCGTACGACACGACGAAGTTGCCTTGAAAAAGTGCCCCGGAGGCCATGGGCGCGTCGGCGACATCACTTTGCAGTTCCTCCACATTGACTGCATGCAAGGCGAGTGCCTGACTGATCGATGCGACGATGCCGGGTCGGTCATTGCCGACAACCGCGATGCGAGCGTGGTGGAGGTTCTCGGGCGAAGCGGCAGCCTTCTCGGCGGCGTCGTACACCGTGATCTGCAGGCCGCTGTCGCGCAGACCGACGAGACCGGATTCGAATGCAGGGCGCTGGCTTTCGGCAACGGTGATGTCGACGACGCCGGCAAAGTGCCCGTTGAGGTGAGAGAGTCGGCTTTGTTGCCAGTTACCGCCACAGGATGAGATGTGGTTGGCGAGATCGTGTACCAGGCCGGGCTTGTCCGGGCCGGCGAGGGTCAGCAGCAAGGATTGATTCATCGGGTTGACCTGCGGTGATCCGGGAGAGTCCAGTGGGGTAGTGTATCGGTATGGCTCTGAAAAAGGGGGCGGTACGTTTCTTGAGATGTGGGAATCATGGCCAATCTACAAACCAGTTTGCGCGCCGTTCTGCCCCGTGAGATCGCCGTCGAGGCGACCGGCATTCCACAGAACCATGTGAAGGCGAATGCCCGGTGGCGAGCGATGTTGCCGCCGCGATGCAGTCCGAAGCGGCTTGCGGAGTTTGCGGTGGGGCGCTATTGCGCTGCGAGGGCTCTGGGCCGACTTGGGGCGAGAAGTACTCACGTGGGCGTCGGGAGTGCGCGTGAACCGATCGCGCCGGAGGGCTATTGCGTGAGTATCAGCCATGACGATTGCCATGCTGTCGCCGTGGCGGGGCACAGTGCGACATGGCCGGGTCTCGGCATTGACATCGAGCCGGATTCGCCGCTCGATGCCGAATTGCTCGCGGTTGTGTGTTCTGAAACTGAGCGCGCTTCCCGTCCCGACAACGTCGCCGAACTTGACTACGCCAAGCAACTTTTCTCGATCAAGGAAAGCGTGTTCAAGGCGGCCTACCCACGTGTGCAAACGGTGCTCGATTGGCGCCAGATTGGTGTGGCGCTAGAGGGCGAGGATCGTTTTGTGGCTGTGCTGCGCGAGGCGTCCGTGCCAGGCATGCAAATCGAAGGTCTTTCGCGCCGACTGTGCGGCAAGTGGGTCAGCTTTGCGTCGGTCGCCTGAGCACGGCGACCGAACGCAACACCCGTCAGCCGATCTTGAGATTTTCCGGTTCGTCGTTCAGCAACAAGTGGTCGATGGTCGGGATCAGCTTGATCAGTTCGGATTTTGATATCTGTGCATCGGCGCCGACCTGGTGACCCTTGTGCAGCGAATCCTGACTGACAATCGAACTGAACAACACAACCGGCATGTGGCGCATGGCGGGTGTCTCCTTGATTCGTTTGGTCAAGGTGAAACCGTCCATTTGCGGCATTTCAATGTCGCTGATCATCAGCGATGGCAGCAGGCCTGCTGTCGAGGCCTGACAGATCGAACGCCAGGCTTCCTCGCCGTTGTTGAACATGGTGATCTGGCCAACGCCCGCGTCTTCGAGAATCGCGAACAGCGATTTTCGCACCACTGAACTGTCGTCGACCACGTAGATGTTGAAGGCACCGCGCATGTCGGCGTGCGCCACTTTCTCTGATTCGAGCTCGCCCCAGGGACGGCCGACGATCTGACCCTGGATGGCTTCGAAGTCGAGCATCGGCACGATGCGGTCGGTGAGTTGGAGGATGCCGGTGATGCCGCCTTCGTTTACCAGGCCGTCGGCGGGCGGCACGATCTGATCCCAACTCACGCGTTCGATGTGGTCGGCGGAGTCGACAAGAAAAGCGGTCTTCTTGCCATTGAAGGCGGTGATGATGACGGTGTTGCCGTTCTCGAGCCGCCCCTCTTCGGGATTGAGGTGGAAAGCGAGATCGACCAGCGCAATGTTTTCGTCCCGAAGCCGGAACACGCCGGTGACCGACGGTGAACTGCCGGGCAGGGAGCGGGTGACCGGTGGGGTGATCAGCTCGTGAATTTTCGCAACGTTGACGCCGTATTCCTGGCCCTTCAACCGGAATATCAGGGCTTCCATCTCGTTGGTACCTGAATCCAGCAGTATCTCTTTCTTGTCGCTCACGTGTGGTCCTCCTCGACCCCCTCAGTGGCTCGGCACGGTGCAGTTGCGCGTGTCTGAACAACGGGTAATTCGGCATTCATGCCTGATAGAGCCCATAGCGGCACGCAATGCAGGGAACCTGAGTCCCGGCGTGGTCTATTTGTCATTCAAGTTGGCCACGCGGTGGAAGCGGCAACAGGTCTTGCTTCGAAGCCACTCGTCACGTGCGGTGTCGAGCGGAGTGCGGGAGCGGGTCAGCTCGCCCGCAGCATCAGCGCGTTGAGACTTGCCGCGTCAGGCGTTGAGGTCGGCAGGCGTCGAATCGCAGACGTGCTGTGCGGTTCGTTGTTGACACCTTCGACGGTGGTGAACACCTGTTCAAATCCGAGGCCGTGCAATGTCTCAAGGGCTGTCGCACTGAAATCCTCGCGGCGACCGTTCGGCCAGGCAAATCGGGTAGGGCGGGCTCCCAAGCCTTGTTCGAGCAACTCGCAGCAACGGGCCATGTCGCGAGCAAAGGTGTCCTTGTCCATTCGTGAAACGATCGGATGGGAATGGGTGTGGGCGCCGTAGTCCACCAGCGGTCGCGTGCTCGCGATTTCGTCCCAGGTCATCATCTGACGGTCGATGTGGGTATTGATGCCCAGTGTGGTCAGCGTCGTGACCACGTCATCAATGAACGCCAGCCTGGCGTCATTCGATACCGTCTTGAGCGCGCCGGTCGGCGCGTGTGCGTGGTCTTGCAGCAGCACACTGTGATTCGGTTGCAGGCCATTTAGGAGTGTCTCGAAGGCACCTGCTTTTCGCGCCCGCGCGAGGCGACAGAGCAGCGCCTCAGGCCAGATTGTACCGCCCTCCTGGACCGCCTCGGTTGGCAGGAAGACCAGCGCCGGGGCCTCGTGTTCAGCCAACACGGGGTAGGCGTTGACGAAAAAATCCCTGAAGCCGTCGTCGAAGGTCAGCAGCACAGCCGGTTTGCGGGTGCGCGCGTAGAGTGCTGGGTCCGAGAGTTGTTCGGGACGGATAAGCTGGGTGTTGGCAGAGAGCCAGCGGATGTGGTCGCGAAATACGTCCAGATCGAGTCCGGAGAATTCAGGGTCGAGCGAGCCGATTCGGTGATACATCAAGACCTGCACACCGGGCCGGCGCAGGAGTGCGCCCACGGTATTGTGCACAGGGGCGCTCGCAAGCAACCGTTTGGCAAAATGTACGGGGCTCATGGTTCACGCCACACGGCGAAACGGCACGCCGCTGTACCAGCTTCGAACCCAGGCGGTCAGCTTGTCGCGATCCGAGCGCAGCACGAAGGTGTGGTCAGCTTCCTTGATGTATTGCTCGCGCAACCGCGGATTGTGTCGCTGGCGCGGGAACATGTCGAACAGTTGACCGTGGTAGGTGTAGACGTCGTGCTCGCTGCCGGTGTAGATGAAGAGCAGTTGCGTGCCGTTGCGCGTCAGGCTGTCGATGCGCTCGCCGGTCTGCTCGATCGGCGGGATGTCCCGATAGTCATCGTCCAGCTGAGTCAATGCGGCGACTTCGGATTTGTCTGCGGTATCAACGGACTTGCCGACGAGTCGCAGCAGGCGGTTGCGCACCTTCTGCCACACAAGCAGACGTGGTAGGTAGAAGTTGAGGACGCGGTGCAGCATGAATTGCCCGGCCCGGTAGGCGTAGCCGTTGAGCAACACGGTGCCGACGACTCGTGGGTCGCGTGCGGCCGTTGCCAGTGCGTCGTCCGCGCCGGAGCAGAGCCCGATCAGCACGAAGCGCGTGTGTCCGTAGGTTTCGGTCAGGTAGGACATCGCGCTTTGCACATCGACGATGGAGCGCTCGGCGAAATCGCCACCGCCGCTGCGGGTTTCGCTGTCACCAACGCCAGCGAGATCGAAACGCAAGCTCGCCGCGCCGTCTGACGCCAGCACCCGTGCCATCTCGACATAGAGCCTGTGCGGGCCGACGTGGTGCAGCAGGCCGGCGGTCAGGAAGAGTGCACAAGGTTGGTCGGTGTGGCTTTCGGACGGGTGGGTATAGACGCCGACCAGCTGGGCGTCGTCGCCAAATTGGCAAGCCACTTCGTGTCCGGCATACGGGGCATTGGCGGCTTCAGGCTGCATGGTCGGGTGCCCACCTGTTCTGGGTTTGAATGATCGAAACCGGTGACTCGACAAACCCGGTCAAGGCTGCTGCGCCGCTGTTGACATTCATGTCGCTGGTGGTCGCACGTGCGCTGTACCAGTTGTTGTTGTCTTCGGTACGTTGGACCAGCAATTTGCCTGACGCGGCTTGTTTCGCCGACATGTCGTCTTGCAGGATCAACATGGTGCGCTGTTCCGCGCTTTCAGGCTGCAGCGCGTCAAGCAGACGCATGGTTCGGATCTCACTGTACAGGGAATCCGACAGCTCCAGTCCGGCGAACTCGCGCGCTGTGGAGCGGCTCTGCCAGCGTGGGCGCAGGAAGCGATAGGTGTCCGCCAACACCCCACGGTGCAGTTTGCCGAGGTTGTCCAGCCAGTCAGCGCCGTCGAGAACCGGCTCCCAATAGATCCGGTGGCGCAGTGGCAAGGTGCTCAGGGCGCACTGATTGGCAAGCAAGGCACCCATTCTGATGCCGACCAGATCGAATTGATCACACTGTTTCGCCAACGCATCTGCGGCGTCTTCGATGTTTTCGATCCACGGCAACGTCCCGGGTTGGGTTGCGCAATCGCCACTTGAATTGGCAGTGCCCTGCCAGTCAAAACGAAGAAGCGTGAATCCCTTGCGCGACAGGTGTTGCATGATGCTGCGCATCGGGCGTTGAATACGCCGCTGTTCATTGCCCAGAGGTGGCACGAACAGAATCCCGTGATTGCGGTTGTGTGATTTCCGTGCCGGCTGCAGCACGGTGTAGAGCTGTCGTCCACGCGTGTTGATGAACGCGGCAACCGGAGGTGGCACGACACGCTCGACCACCTGACCATCGATCTGGCCCGCCATCATGCCGACGGTTTCGAGGTAGAAGAAGTCGCGTGTGGAGAGTGTGGTACCGAGTTCCTGTTGCATGCGCGCGATGGCACGCGTTGCCATCAACGAGTCACCACCGAGGGTGAAAAAGCTGTCCTCGACACCGATTTCGTCAATGTTCAGCACGTCGCGCCAAATCGCGGTCAGGTGCTTCTCGGTGTCTGTTGTGGCCTCGACAAAATCTGAACGCCGTGGTGTCACGGCAGCAGAAGCGTCCGGCAGTGCATCACGGTCGATCTTGCCGTTGATTGTCTTGGCAAAGCCGGTGAGCAACACGTAGCGCGAGGGCACCATGTAGTCTGGAAGCGATGCCGACAGACCGGCGCTCAGCGTCGCGAGGTCAAGGGTGTTGTCGCCATGCGCCACGTAGGCAAGCAGCCGTTTCTTGCCACCGCTCTCATCCGCCACCACCAGTGATTCGAGAACACCGGCCTGGCGATTGATGGCGTTTTCGATCTCACCGGGCTCGATGCGGTACGAACCGACCTTGAGCTGATGATCGATTCGGCCGGCATAGGCGATGTTGCCATCTGGTAGCCATCGAGCGAGATCGCCCGTGCGGTACAAGCGTTGTGAACCGTCCCCTGCGGGATCGACAATGAATGCCTTTGCGGTCTGCTCTGGTCTGTTCAGGTAGCCGTCGGCGAGGCTTGGTCCACCAATGCACAGTTCGCCGGTTTGATCGCCTGCCACGGGGGCGTTGTCTGCATCGAGGATCACGGCGGTATAGCCGGGCAGGGGTTTGCCGATCGGCAGTGCGTCCCCGTACCAGTCGGCTGGTGGCACGAATACCGTGGCAGTGACTGTTGTCTCGGTCGGGCCGTACGCATTGGCCCAAAGGGTCTCGTGGTCGGTCAGGGACTGCCAACGGCGGAAGTGCTCTGGGGAGACCTTTTCACCGGTGACGACCATCAATCGGATCGTCGACGGTACACGTGCGCCGAGTGCATCCATGATGTCTACCCACTCGTGCCAGTAGCCGGTAGCCATATGCAGTGCGGTAATGTCGTAGCGTTCTACCAGATCACTGAGCTCGATGGACGCCTCACTGCGCTCACGCGGGCGCACGATAACCGCTCCACCGGTGATCAGTGGAGGAAAGATCTCTTCGATGGCGATGTCGAAGCTCAGCGTCGAGAATTGCAGTGTGCGATCCGACGCACTCAGTTGATAGATCTCGGCGTCGGCCTTGCAGTAATTGATCAGCGCGCCATGGCTGATCGGTACGCCCTTGGGCTTACCCGTTGAGCCCGAGGTGTACATGATGTACGCCAGTGCGTCGCTGGTGATTTGTCGGTTGGGTGGCTGGTCAGCGTAGCGAATGCTGTCGTCGTCGAGGACGAGAGACGGCATCGAGATCGCGTCGAACAACGGTGTGCAGCTGGGCGAGAGGATCAGGTGCTTGACTTCTGCGTCGTCGAGCATGAACGCCAGACGTTCGGCCGGGTAGTCCGGGTCGAGCGGCACAAACACCGTGGCCGCTTTGAAACACCCGAGCATGGTGGCGACGGCGTGCACCGATCGCTCCATACAAAAGCCAACCCGGTCACCGGCGACGAGTCCGGCATCGATCAATTGTTGTGCGATGCTGTTGGCGTACCGGTCCAGGGCGCGGTAGTCGAGCGAAAGCGTTTCGTGCTGGATTGCCAGTGCGTCCGGTGTGGATTCACACAGGGTGGCAAAGGCGTCTGGCAGCAGACTGCTCTCAGGTGGCGTGTTCAACAGTCTGGCGCTCCGTCACTGTGCCAGTTTGACGTTCGAAACATTACTCATCGCCTTGTCGACGGCCTCAGACAAAATGCCGAGCCCCTCCGCCAAGGTGTCGTCTTCGATCGTGAACGGCGCCAGGAACTTGACCACCTGGTCCTCAGCACCCGCTGTCTCAATGACCAACCCACGCTCGAAGCAGTGTTTGGTAATAGTACCGGCCACCGCGCCATTTGGCATCGCGAGGCCCCAGATCATGCCGCGTCCGCGCAATTCCAAACCCGGGTGTTTCGAAGCCATCTTGCCCAGTTCCACTTGTGCGGTCTTGCAGTTCTTTTCGTACTGCGCGACAAACTCGCTGTCTTCCCACAAGGGCAGCAGCGCCGTCGCCGCGACGAACGCAAGTTGGTTGCCACGGAATGTGCCGGTGTGCTCGCCGGCCTGCCAGACGTCGAGTTCCGGCTTCATCAACACCAGCGACAGCGGCAGACCACCGCCGATGGCTTTCGAGAGGCAGACGATATCGGGCACGATGCCGGCGTGTTCGAAGCTGAAGAAACGGCCGCTGCGACCATTGCCCACCTGGATGTCATCGATGATCAGGGCGATATCGAAATCGTCGCAAATGCGTCGGATCTCGCGCAGCCACGCATCCGACGCAACGTTGATTCCACCTTCGGCCTGAATCGGCTCGAGAATGATCGCCGCGGGCACGGGTATACCGCTGCTGCCGTCACTGAGGACTTTGCGCAACTGCGCTGCAGTGTCGACACCGTCGCCAAAATAGCCGTCGAATGGCCAGTGCGTGACATTGCTGCGGGCGCCGTAGTGTTCGTCGTGGTA
>CALDHJ010000310.1 GCA_937941555.1 uncultured Granulosicoccaceae bacterium
CTACAAGATGCAGAACGAGACGGAGAATTTCGACAACATTCGAATCTCCCTCGCGTCACCAGAACTGATCCGCTCCTGGTCGTTTGGTGAAGTCAAGAAACCGGAGACAATCAACTACCGCACGTTCAAGCCTGAACGTGACGGGTTGTTCTGCGCAAAGATCTTTGGCCCGACCAAGGATTACGAGTGCCTGTGCGGCAAGTACAAGCGACTCAAGCACCGCGGTGTGGTGTGTGAGAAGTGCGGCGTTGAGGTCACGCTGACCAAAGTGCGCCGTGAGCGCATGGGTCACATCGAACTCGCGTCCAAGGTTGCCCACATCTGGTACCTGAAGTCCTTGCCATCGCGCATCGGCTTGCTGCTGGATATGACCTTGCGCGAGATCGAACGCATCCTCTATTTCGAGGCCTTTGTCGTCATCGATCCGGGCATGACGACACTCGAGCCCGCGCAGCTGCTCAACGACGAGCAGTACCTCGAAGCCGTGCAGGAGCACGGTGACGAGTTTGATGCGCGCATGGGTGCAGAAGCTATCCACGACATGCTCAAGGCGATCGACCTCAAGAGCGAAGCCGAGCGGCTGCGCCAGGAGATTGATGAAACCAAGTCTGTCACCAAGCTCAAGCGCCTGACCAAGCGGTCCAAGCTGCTCGAGTCGTTCATCGAGTCGGGTAACAAGCCCGAGTGGATGATCTTGTCTGTGCTGCCTGTGTTGCCGCCAGACCTGCGTCCGCTGGTGCCGCTGGACGGCGGCCGTTTTGCGACCTCGGATCTGAACGATCTCTACCGTCGCGTGATCAACCGCAACAACCGTCTGCGTCGTCTGCTCGAACTCAGCGCGCCCGACATCATCGTGCGCAACGAAAAGCGCATGTTGCAAGAGTCGGTCGATGCCCTGCTCGACAATGGCCGCCGTGGCCGTGCGATCACCGGCAGCAACAAGCGCCCGCTCAAGTCACTTGCTGACATGATCAAGGGGAAGCAGGGGCGTTTCCGTCAGAACCTGCTCGGAAAGCGCGTCGACTACTCAGGCCGTTCGGTCATCGTGGTCGGGCCAACCTTGCGTTTGCACCAGTGCGGTCTGCCGAAGAAGATGGCGCTGGAGCTCTTCAAGCCCTTCATTTTCTCCAAGCTGCAGATGCGCGGGCTCGCCGCCACCATCAAGGCGTCGAAGAAGCTCGTCGAGCGCGAGGGTCCGGAGGTCTGGGACATTCTCGAAGAAGTGATTCGCGAACACCCGGTCATGCTCAACCGCGCGCCGACTCTGCACCGCCTGGGTATCCAGGCGTTTGAACCAGTGCTGATCGAGGGTAAGGCGATTCAGCTGCACCCGCTGGTCTGTGCTGCGTTCAACGCCGACTTTGACGGTGACCAGATGGCGGTCCACGTGCCGCTCTCGATCGAAGCTCAGCTCGAAGCCCGTGCGCTGATGATGGCGACGAACAACGTCCTGTCGCCCGCAAACGGCGAGCCGATCATCGTGCCGTCTCAGGATATCGTCCTGGGCCTGTACAACATGACGCGCATCAAGATCGGCGCGAAAGGCGAGGGTAGTCGGTTTGCTGATGTCGCCGAATGCCGTCGCGCGTACGACTCGAAGCATGTCGATCTGGGCGCGCGCGTCACCGTGCGTGTGAAGGACAGCGAGCAGATCGAGGACACTAATGAGTATGTGTCGTCGATCCGCCGCGTTGAAACCACTGTCGGTCGGGCGCTGCTGTCAGAGCTGCTGCCTGACAAGATGCCCTTCAGCCTTGTCGATTGCGACCTGACCAAGAAGAATATCTCGCGTCTGGTCAATACCTGCTATCGCAACTGTGGCCTCAAGGACACGGTCGTCTTTGCTGACCAGTTGATGTACCTCGGCTTCCGTCAGGCGACCCAGGCGGGTATGTCCATCGGTATCGAGGACATGGTGATCCCCGAGGCCAAGAAGCCGATCATCGACAGCGCTGAAGACGAAGTGAAAGAGATCGAGTCGCAGTATGCGCAAGGTCTCGTGACCGCCGGTGAGCGCTACAACAAGGTTATCGATATCTGGTCGGCTGCGAACGAGAAAGTCGCAGCGTCCATGATGGCCGAGCTCGGCAGCGAAACGGTTGTCGACAAGGATGGCAACGAAGCCGAACAGTCGTCGTTCAACGCCATCTTCATGATGGCCGACTCCGGTGCTCGAGGCAGCGCGGCGCAGATTCGTCAGCTCGCCGGAATGCGCGGCCTGATGGCCAAGCCCGATGGCTCGATCATCGAGACGCCGATCACCGCGAACTTCCGTGAAGGCCTCAACGTTCTGCAGTACTTCGTGTCAACACACGGTGCGCGTAAGGGTCTGGCCGATACCGCACTGAAGACTGCCAACTCCGGTTATCTCACACGGCGTCTGGTGGACGTCGCGCAGGATGTGGTGGTCAATGAAACCGATTGCGGCACCAAAGAAGGTCTGGTCATGCGGCCGATCATCGAAGGCGGTGACGTGGTTGAGCCATTGCGCGAACGGGTTCTTGGTCGTGTCACGGCGCTGGATATCATCAATCCGCTGACTGACGACGTCGTTCTCGAAGCCGGCACCTTGCTCGATGAGAAACTAGTCGACCTGCTCGAGGAGTCGAGCGTGGACGAGGTGACCGTGCGATCGCCGATTACCTGTCAGACGCGCTATGGCGTTTGTGCCAATTGCTACGGGCGGGATCTCGCACGCGGTGACCAGATCAACGGTGGCGAGGCGATCGGTGTGATCGCGGCGCAGTCAATCGGTGAGCCCGGTACTCAGCTGACGATGCGGACCTTCCACATCGGCGGCGCGGCCAGCCGTTCTGCTGCGGCGAGTTCGATCGACGTCAAGTCTGCCGGTACGGCGCGTTTGTCCAACATCAAGCTGATCACCAACAAGCATGGCCAGGAAGTGGCGGTGTCGCGTTCCGGTGAACTAAGCGTGCTCGATGACAACGGCCGGGTCCGTGAGCGCTACCGCGTGCCCTACGGTGCGGTTCTGGCGGCCAAAGACGGCGAAGCCATCACGGCCGGGCAGGCGGTTGCGAACTGGGATCCACACACACACCCGATCATCACCGAGGTGGCCGGTCGCGTGCGTTTCAACGATTTCGTTGAAGGTGTGACGATCGACCGTGAGACCGATGAGTACACCGGTGTCAGTTCCATCGTCATCCGCGACCCCAAGCAGCGCACATCGGCGGGCAAGGACTTGCGTCCTCTGGTGCGCCTGGTTGACGAGAACGGCGACGATCTCAACTACAGCGGTACTGATCTGCCGGCTCACTACTACCTGCCGGCCGGTGCGCTGATTCAGCTCGAAGACGGTGCCGAAGTGTCGATCGGTGACGTTGTTGCCCGATTGCCGCAGGAGTCTTCGAAGACCCGCGACATCACCGGTGGTCTGCCGCGTGTTGCCGACCTCTTCGAAGCCCGTCGTCCGAAAGAGCCTGCCATTCTCGCAGAGGTCTCGGGCACGGTGTCGTTCGGCAAGGAGACCAAAGGCAAGCAGCGTCTTGTGATCACCATGGAAGACGGTGAGCGCTACGAAGAGCTGATTCCGAAGTGGCGTCAGGTCAACGTGTTCGAAGGTGAGCACGTCGTGAAGGGTGAGGTGGTCGTCGATGGCGAGCACAACCCGCACGATATCCTGCGTCTTCTGGGTGTCAGCGAGCTCGCGTCCTACCTCGTCAAAGAGATTCAGGACGTCTACCGTCTGCAGGGCGTCGGTATCAACGACAAGCACATCGAGGTCATCATCCGGCAGATGCTGCGCAAGGTAGAGGTCACCGATTCGGGTGATTCGACACTCTTGCCCGGTGAGCAGGTGGATGTCTCTCGCGTGCGCGATCTCAACGAGAAGCTGGCGGCTGAAGACAAGCTGCCGGTGCGCTTCGAGCGCAATCTGCTCGGTATCACCAAGGCGTCTCTGGTCACCGATTCCTTCATCTCCGCGGCGTCCTTCCAGGAGACCACACGGGTTCTGACCGATGCGTCAGTACGTGGCCTCAAGGACAGCCTCCGCGGCTTGAAGGAGAACGTGATCGTGGGCCGCTTGATACCCGCGGGAACCGGTCAGGCATACCACCGCATGCGCAAGACCGCGCCTGCACGGGATGTCGATGTCGATCTCTCCGAGCTGCAGTCGATGTTCGAAGAAGTGGACAACCAGGCGGCAGCGGACGCTGCTGCTGACACCGCAGGTGTGGTTGAAGCGCCTGCTGATGACTCGTCTTTGCCGGCGAGCGAGTCATGATTCGGGGGTTCTTGCGGGCTTTGGTTGACACCTGGCCCGCTAGAACCCTAAAATTGCCGCTTTTCGCAGGCCGTGTTTCGCACGGCCTGCTTTTGATTTGCCCGCGAACAACTGCCGCGAAGCCACGCGGCGCTCGTGGTTGAGCTTAGCAACGGAAACCATATGGCCACCATAAATCAGCTTGTACGCAAACCGCGTAAGAGCAAGGTCGAGAAAAGTAACGTCCCCGCGCTCGAGGCGTGTCCTCAGAAGCGTGGTGTGTGTACCCGCGTCTACACCACGACACCGAAGAAGCCGAACTCGGCCATGCGTAAGGTCGCCCGTGTGCGCCTCACCAATGGCTACGAGGTCACCTCCTACATCGGTGGTGAAGGCCACAACCTGCAAGAGCACTCGGTTGTGCTGATCCGCGGCGGCCGTGTAAAGGATTTGCCGGGTGTGCGGTACCACACCGTCCGTGGCGCGCTCGACACCCAAGGCGTCGATTCGCGCAAGCAGGGCCGTTCGAAGTACGGCACCAAGCGTCCCAAGTCCTGAGGTAGTTCGGTATGTCACGCAGAAGAGAAAGTCAGCAGCGCGCCATTCTGCCGGACCCCAAGTTCGGTGATCTGAAAGTCGCGAAATTCGTCAACATGATCATGAAGAGCGGCAAGAAATCCGTCGCAGAGGGCATCCTCTACGGTGCGCTCGATATCCTCGCCGAGAAAGGCAAGGGCGATCCGGTTGAGCTCATGGGCGCTGCCCTCGACAACGTCAGCCCCTCCGTTGAGGTGAAATCCCGACGTGTTGGTGGTGCGACCTACCAGGTCCCGGTTGAAGTGCGTCCCGTGCGTCGCAATACGCTGGCCATGCGCTGGATCATCGACGCGGCTCGCAAGCGCGGCGAGAAGTCCATGACCCAGAAACTCGCTGGCGAGTTGTTCGATGCCACTGAGAATCGCGGTTCTGCAGCCAAGAAACGCGAAGATACGCACCGCATGGCGGAAGCCAACACGGCGGTCGCACACTACCGCTGGTAACACCGCGGTACACTCCGGAATCTTGTCTTGTCCCGCAGCACACCTATTGAGCGCTACCGAAATATCGGAATCATGGCGCACATCGACGCGGGCAAGACCACGACGACCGAGCGTATTCTGTTTTACACCGGCGTCAACCACAAGATTGGAGAAGTCCACGATGGCGCCGCCACGATGGACTGGATGGAGCAGGAGCAAGAGCGCGGCATAACCATCACGTCTGCCGCGACCACCTGCTTCTGGAGCGGGTCGGACCAACAGTTCGACCAGCACCGCATCAACATCATTGATACCCCCGGGCACGTCGACTTCACCATCGAGGTCGAGCGGTCGCTGCGGGTGCTCGACGGTGCCGTGTTTGTCTTGTCATCAGTCGACGGGGTGCAGCCCCAGTCCGAGACCGTGTGGCGACAGGCCAACAAGTACGCTGTGCCGCGCATGGCGTTCGTCAACAAGATGGACCGGATCGGTTCGAACTACGAATTTGTTCTTGAGAGCCTGAGCAATCGACTGGGGGCGAACCCGGTTCCGGTGCAATGGCCCATCGGTGAAGAGGAAGACTTTGCCGGCGTCGTCGATCTGATCGCGATGGAGGCCATCACCTGGTCGGATGACGATCTCGGTGCGAACTTCACGCGTGGCGAGATCCCGGAGCACCTCGCTGCCGATTGCGCGCTCTGGCGCGAGCGCATGGTCGAGGCGGCCGCCGAGGGCAGTGAGGCCCTGACCGAGAAGTACCTCGAAGAAGGCGATCTGGACACAACCGACATCGTTGAGGGTTTGCGGCTGCGGACGCTGAGTCTCGATATAGTGCCGGTCACCTGCGGCACGGCCTTCAAGAACAAGGGCGTCCAGACGCTGCTCGACCGCGTGATCGATCTCATGCCGTCGCCGCTGGACGTGCCGGCGATCCGGGGCGTGGTCGACGAGCAGGAAGACGAGCGACCGGCCGACGATGACGCGCCCTTTGCAGCGCTGGCGTTCAAGATCGCAACCGACCCGTTCGTCGGGTCGCTGACTTTCATGCGCGTCTACTCGGGTGTGTTGAAGTCTGGCGATGCGGTGTACAACTCGGTCAAGGGCAAGCGGGAGCGCATTGGACGCTTGTTGCAGATGCACGCGAGCTCGCGTGAAGAGATCAAAGAAGTTCGCGCCGGCGATATCGCGGCGGCGGTGGGTCTGAAGGATGTCACAACCGGTGAAACGCTCTGTGCGATGGACAAGAAGATTGTCCTCGAGCGGATGGAGTTTCCCGAGCCGGTGATTTCGGTTGCCGTCGAGCCGCGGTCGCAGGCGGACCAGGACAAAATGGCGATTGCCTTGGGCCGACTGGCTCAGGAAGACCCGTCGTTTCGCGTGCACACAGACGAAGAGTCCGGGCAGACGATCATCTCCGGGATGGGCGAATTGCACCTCGAGATCCTCGTCGACCGCATGAAGCGCGAGTTCAGCGTCGATGCGAAAGTCGGCAAACCGCAGGTTGCGTATCGCGAGACCATCGGCAAGCAGACCGAGGTGGAAGGCAAGTTCGTTCGCCAGACCGGCGGCCGGGGTCAGTTCGGGCACGTCTGGTTGCGGCTAGAGCCGCTCGATGCCGGTCAGGGCTACGAGTTTGTCAACGCGATCACGGGCGGTGTCGTGCCCAAAGAGTACATCCCGGCTGTGGACCGCGGGATACAGGAACAAATGCAGAGCGGCGTGTTGCTCGGGTTCCCGGTTGTGGATGTGAAGGTGACGTTGTTCGACGGCTCCTATCACGACGTGGATTCGAGCGAGATGGCGTTCAAGATCGCGGGCT
>CALDHJ010000311.1 GCA_937941555.1 uncultured Granulosicoccaceae bacterium
GCCTGCGGCACCTGCTCAAGAACGAGCGCGCCATCCCCCGCGGCGATCTGTACCTGTCCGGCTATTGGAAGGTCGGCATGGTGGAAGACCAGCACCAAACCTTCAAACGCACTGAAGACTGAGCGTCGCCCCTCAGTAGCGAATCGGCGTGTTGTGGCGTGGGTCGCGGTGCAGCGCCCAATAGGCATCGTGCAGCACGCGCGTGATCGGGCCCATCTGGCCCAAGCCCACCGTGCGGCCGTCCACCGCAGTGATCGGCATGATGCCGCCGGCCGTACTGGTCGCAAACACTTCATCAGCCGCCATCACCTGCGCAAGACTTAACGTGCCCTCAACCACGCCAAGGTCTTGCTCTGCCGCGAGTGCAAGCGCGGTTTTACGGGTGATCCCCTGCAGCACCCCGGAAGCGGGAGTCCTCATCTCTGACCCGGTGACCGCAAACAGATTGAAGCCCGGGCCTTCGGTGAGGTTGCCGTCTGCATCGACCACCGCCGCTGTCTCGCCGCCCCGGTCGTAGGCGTCAAACTGCCCCATCACCAGATCCAGCCAGTGGTAGTTCTTGACCGTCGGATCGACCGACGCCGGCGGAATCCGCTGACGATCCGTGACGACGAGGTGCAAGCCCTGCCCCGGTGGCGCCACCCAGACAAAGGGAATCGCAAAGGCGAAGAACTGGTTGGTACAGCGCCGCGGGTCGCGCGAGCCGGGTTCGGGCGTGCCCCGGGTCACGATCATCTCGACATAGGCCTCGCGCAACCCACTCGCCGCCACACATGCCGACAACACCTCGACCAACTCGCTGCGGGAGTGGGGAATCGACATCCGCAGCGCGGCCATCCCGGCAAAGAACCGGTCGACGTGATCGTCGAGACGAAAGAACGCCCCGTCCCACACGTGCACGACATCGTAGGTCGCATCCGAGTGCAGAAAACCCCAATCGAGTATCGAAATCTTCGCCTCGGCAACGGGCACCAGCTCACCGTAGACGTGGGCCGCACCCTTGGAGAAGTCGGGCATGGTCAGGCTCCCATGCCTAGCCAATGAACGCTGTCATGGCGCACGGCGCGCGAGAAAGTCTGTCAGCGCCGCGCTGTACTGTGGGTCATTTGAAAGGCTGTTGTGGTCGGCGCCCTCGAAGGTGATCACGCCCGGCGGGGTGTCGAAGGCGGCGATCAGGCGGTCGGTTCTCCGTCGCGGGATCACGTTGTCGTGCTCGGCCACCAACACCAGCACCTCGGCGGCAATGTCGCCGGCCCGGCTCGCCGAGTTGTAGGGGTCTTTCAGCATCAGCGACACGGGGTAGATCGGGTAGTGCGCGCGCGCCACGGCGGCGATGCTGTCAAAGGGCGTCACCAGCGCGAGCTGCTCGACCGGCCGCTCGGCCGCGAGGTGCGTGGCCACCCCACTGCCGAGGCTGCGCCCGATCACGGCGAGGCTGTCGTAGAGCGGTGCGAGCTGGTCCCACAGCCGCAATGCGTCGGCGAAGAGTGCGTCTTGCGACGGCTCACCCGAGCTGCCGCCGTAGCCACGGTAGTTGACGAGGTAAACCGCGTGATCGGGGAAGGCTGCAGTGAAGTCCGGCGCGTTGTGCACGACCGCCTCCGCGTTTCCCCCGAAATACAAGACCGCTTTGCGGTTCAACGAATTGAGCAACACCAGCTTGAGCGTGGCGTCGCCGCTGTCGAATTGCACCGTCTCGAATTCGTGCACGAGATCGGGTGTCGGGAAATACATAAACTGGCGCTGCATCCAATAGAGTGCGGCGCCAAAGAGGAGATACAGCAGCGCAAGCACGCCGAGCAGGGAAGTCATGGCTTTCATGGCACAACGGGGAACGGGGAAATCGCCGACGCGGGCACGCTCAGCACTGCTACAGCGTGCCACAGCCCACTGGCCGCGCCAATGCGCCTCAACCGCCTAGCCCAAACAAGCTATCCATTCGCCGGAAAGTCGCCAACGTCGCAGGGTAAGACACGGCTACACTTCTCACGAAGTGCGGCCACCACGCACTCGCCCGTGCCAGACTCCCCACCGAAGAGGCTATTGTGGAAACCAATCTCACCGAGTTGCTCAAACACCTGCCCGCCGCCATCTCGAGTATTGACACACCGCTGCAGTTGGTCGGCCTGGTCGTAATCGCCATCATGGTCATTCTGGTCGTGCTGCACAAAGCGATTCCGTCCGGGTGGATCGGGCCGCTCGCGATGGTTTCGGTGGCCGGATTGTTCGCATTGGTCGGGTTGGTGCTGTTGCCGACTGCCAACCAGATCTCGCAAGAGGCACCCACGCAGGCCAGCGACAGCGCGCCGGCGCGTGCACTGGGACCGGTTGAGATCCTGCCGGCCTCGAGCACAAGGCGGCTCACTGACGCCGACATCGCAGGCCTCGGCTCGGCGACACTGCGGATTGCACGCAACGAGATTTTCGCCCGCAAACAGCGCTTTTTCCGCAGCGAAGACCTGAAACAACACTTCGCCCAGTTCCCGTGGTACACGCCCAACACCTGGGAGCCTTCGATGACCGACATCGAAACGGCCAATGTCGCGTTTCTGCGCGCTGCCGAAACCGCCAAATGACCAAACCGCTGGTGGTGTTCGGCGCAGCCGTTCACGCCGGCGGCGTGCCGAGCCCGACCTTGCAGCGCCGCTGCAACGCCGCCATTGCCCACTGGCGAACCGGCCAATTCGACTGCCTGGTGCCGAGCGGCGGGCTCGGCCGTCACGGCCCGACTGAAGCGAGTGTCATGGCTGCACTGTTTCGCGACGCCGGCATCGACGATAACGACATTCTCCAGGAAGAGGCGGCAACCACCACTTTCGAGACCGCGCACTACGTGCAGGCGCTCTTCGCAGATCAGTCTGTCGAACGCTTCTTTCTCGTGACCGACCGCTACCACCTGCTGCGCGCGCGGCTCGCGTTTGCGGCCTTTGGGTTGCCGAGCGCCAGCGTCAACGCGAGCGGCCACCCACCGGCCTCGGCACAGCGCCAAACCGCGTGGCAATGGCTGCGGGAGCTGCCGGGCACCGCCTACTACGCCTGGAAGTACCTTGCCCACCGCCTGCGCGGCTGAGTGCGGCACCCCGTCGTCGGCCGGCCGATGCACCGCGGCGTGGGCCACCGTGGTGCACGCAGAGGCCACTGGCGCGCTGCCACACCGAGCCGCTTGCCTGCGCCACCCGGCCGTGTCTCAATAGGGTCCCTTGCCATCCGAGCCTCAACCCGACCGTGAACCCCGAACCGCCCCACGCACGCGAACGGCTGACCTTCCACGGCACACTCGACCTCGCGGATTTTGCTGGCTGGGCGCAGCACCGAGCAGACAAGCTCGGGCTCACCGGATGCGTGACCACCGAGGCAGACACGGTCGTCGCTGACGTCAGCGGCCCGGCCGAACTGATCGAGGCCATGGCGCTGTGTTGCAGCCTCGGCCCCGCCTCATCCTGGGTGGAACGGGTCGATCGAGTTGCGCTGGCGTCGCACCACGGGGGTGCAAACTCGCTACCCGCCCCACACTCGGTTTGACGCGGCCCACCGCGCACCAGGCGTTTACACCGTTCGGCCGACAGCGTTTAATGACCGACTGAGCACCTCACCGCAACGGGACTTTCGTGTCGCAATCGCCACACCCTCACGCCCACGGGCCAGCCACATGACCGCCGGCGCCGAGTTCGCCGGCTGGGTGCCGGTGGCGCTCTCGGACGGGCTGTCGGACGGCGGCGTCATGCGGGTCCAGACTGGCGGTCGTGACCTCGCGCTGTGGCGCGCGCACGACCACTCGGTCCATTGCGTCGACAACCGCTGCCCGCACCGCGGCATGCGCCTGTCCTTCGGTTTCGTGCGCGGCAACCGCCTCAACTGCATCTACCACGGCTGGCAATACGGGGTAACCGGTGCCTGCGCCTACATCCCGGCTCACCCCGAGCTCACGCCTCCCGAGAGCCTCTGCGTGCCGACACTGCCCTGCGTCGACCAGGGCGGACGGGTCTGGATCACGCTCGATCCCGACCCCACAGCCTTGCCGGCGATGCCCGTGCACCCGGGCTTGCGCAGCGTCGCGGTCAATGTGTCACCAGACCGGGTTCGGGCAGCGCTCAGCGCCGGCGCACTGCCCGCCACCACGCACCCGCAGCGCGGCTGCAGAGCGCGCGTGCTTGAGACCTCCGCGCGTGACAGCCGTATTGCGCTGGATGTCGCCACCGGCGACACCGCGACGCTCGTGCTGTCGATTCAATCGGTCGCCGCCGACCGCAGCCAGTTGCACACCCAACTGACCGACGACGCCAGCGTGGCGCTGAAGGTGGCGGCTTCGCGTTGGCTCGACGCTCTGCGCGATCACCTCGAGGTGACGCCATGACCGACACCGATATCGCACGCAACGACTGGTATCCGGTCGCCATCGCGGCGCAGCTGACCGCCGGCGCGGAGCAGCGCGTGACGCTGATGTCGCACACCTTGCGTGTCACGCGCGACGCCACCGGCACAGCGACGGTCACGGGTGACGACGGCTGCGCGCGCCCGGTGTGCGAGGCGCATGGCCACGTGTGGTCGTCCATCGGCAC
>CALDHJ010000312.1 GCA_937941555.1 uncultured Granulosicoccaceae bacterium
TTGCCGTCTTTCTCGAACGCGTTCCGCACAGGCTGCGACGCCCCACAACCCCAAACACGGATACCACCGGTCTCGGTGCGCAGGGTCAGGCGCTGGAAGGCGCGCAAGGCAGTTGAATCGATGCCGGTCACGCGGGACAAATCGAGTATCAGCGTCGACACATCGCTGTTTTCGGGCCGGTCGAGATAGGACGTGATCTGATCCACGGAGCGCGCCGCACTGCCGAAAAACAGGTAGCTGTGCAGGCGCACCACCCGAACCGCTTGGCCGTGTCGGTTCAACACGGCCTGCTCCGCCGCCGTGCGGTCGACGTTGCTGTGCAGCTCGGCCACTGACTGGAAGGAGCGCACGGTTTCGAGTTTCCCGTACTCGGTTGCAAACATCAGCAAAC
Source organism: uncultured Granulosicoccaceae bacterium (assembly GCA_937941555.1). GTDB lineage: Bacteria > Pseudomonadota > Gammaproteobacteria > CALCKW01 > CALCKW01 > CALCKW01. Next base: position 392 of record CALDHJ010000312.1, read on the forward strand.
CGCACACCACGCCGAATGCAAGCCCTGGCAGGAAGCCGAACACCACCACCGCCAGCGCAATCAGCAAGGTCACCACGCTCTCGTATGCGCGCAGCTTGCCGAGGTTCAGAATCAGGCTGTCATAGACCATCCCATAGCCACACCACAACAAAATGGCGCCGAACACGAACCGCGGCATTTGCACCAGTGTGTCGCCTGCGAGCACGACGCAACCGACGGTCACCACCACGCAGACCAGCGCTGACAGCTTTGCGCTGCCGCGCAGCGTGGTGACGACGCCCGAGTTGCTCAATCCATGGAAACCGGGAGCCAAAGCGCAGATGCCTCCGATCAGATTCGCAAGACCCGCCACCCGCAGCTCCCGGTTCTCATCGACGCGTTGGCGCATCATGAGCTCGAGCGAACTGATCTTGATCAAACTGGCGAATACGCAGACGGCAACCAATGACAACAGCTGCGGCGACGTCACCGCCACGGCGCGCCAATCGACCTGCTTGATCAAAGCCGATGTCAACGGCTGGTAGGTGACCGACACGGCCTCTCGCGACATAGTCCAATCGGCCGCAACCAGCGCCGAGAGATCAATCGGCGTCACCGCCACCACGGCGTGAAAACCGACCACCCCGCCGATGACCAGCAACGGCAAGGTGTACTCACTCCAGCGCATCGAGCCGATCAGCACCAGGGCCACGCCCATCGCGAGCCCGACCCCGACCTTGAACACCGCCGGCATTGAATCGCCCTGCATCAACGCACGCCAGCCGATATCTTCACCGTGCAGAACGGACACGGCAAAACCCATCAGCAACAAACCGGAACCGGCGAGAAAGCCCGCGACCATCGGAAACGGCATGAGGCGGATATAGCGCCCGGCCGACAACACGCCGCACAGCGTGAATGCAACGCCGAGCGACAAACCGGAGAGCGCGATCAACGCCAGCGCCGTGGACAGCAGCGCCGCCTCGGAGACCTGACCCTGCACGCTGACGATCATCGCCGAGACGATGACAATGCACGCCTCCTGGCTGGTGCCGTGGGCGTGTTTGAGGCGTGTGAACGAACCGATGACGACGATTTGCGTCAGGTAGCCGAAAATCGCCAGCGCTACCGCGATGACCAGGTATTGAGAGAGGTTTCCGCGAAACAGCAGAGCGGCATCGGCCACGCTGAATGACAGCACCAGCACCGAGCAAATCGTGCCGGCGACCAGGGAGCGGTAAAGCGTGGATATCGTGTTCACAAGATCGCTGTCTTCAGTTGCAGACACGTCGGCACCGCGCTGACGGCGGCGCCGATTATACGGGATGCCCGCCGCAAACCACAGCACCGGAATCGATCAGACAACACGATCGCCAGCCCCACCAACCAGTCCGGGAACCGCGCAGCTCAAACAGCGCCTTGGATCGGGTTCAAAGCAGACCAAACGGGCCATACCAAGCGACCTGTCACCACTCTGGTGACTCAAATCGGGCACCCGCTCTGCAACTGATGCAACACAGTCTTGCCCCCATCAAGCTACTGCCCGCAGGGGGACAGCGCCTGATGGGCAGTCGGTGCCTACCAGCCGAAGGCCTTGTCGATGCCGGCCATCTTCACGCCGGTGAAAGCCGACGCCTCGAAGCTCAGCGCGCGCAGGTCCTCGGGCTCGAGGTTGTGCACCGTTGACTTGCCACAGGCTTTGGCCAGCGCCGTGATTTCCATGGTCATGGCGGTCAGGTAGCGTGCTACCCGTTCGGCGCCCGCAGCAACATCCATGCGCGACTCGAGATCCGGGTCCTGGGTCGCCACCCCAACCGGGCAGAGCCCGGTGTGGCAATGGTGGCACGCCCCGGGCGAGGTGCCGAGCTTGGCGTAATCGTCCTCGTAGCGGGGCGAATTGCAGCCGAGCGAGATCATCGCCCCGTTGCCGATCATCACGGCATCCGCGCCGAGCGCCAGGCATTTCGCTGCGTCCACGCCGGTCCGTATGCCACCGGCCGCGACCAGCGACACCTTGCCGGACATGCCGCATTCATCGAGCGCTTCACGCGCCGCGCGGATCGCCGACATGCAGGGAATACCGGTGTGGTTGAGCAGCATCTCGGGGGATGCGCCGGTGCCGCCCTCGGCCCCGTCGACCACCACGATGTCCGCGCCGGCCTTGGCCGCGATCGCGACATCGTAACGCGGGCGGGTTGCGCCCATCTTGATGCTGATCGGTACACGATAGTTGGTGGCAACCCGCAGCTCCTCGATCTTGACCGCGAGATCATCCGCGCCGAGAAAATCCGGGTGGCGGATGGTCGAGCGCTGGTCGACGCCAGGCGGCAGTGTGCGCATGCGAGACACGCGTTCGGACACTTTCATGCCGAGCAACAGACCACCGGTGCCGGGCTTGGCACCCTGTCCGACCACAAGCTCGAGGCCGTCGGCCCGGCGCAGGTGATC
>CALDHJ010000313.1 GCA_937941555.1 uncultured Granulosicoccaceae bacterium
AGGCATTGCAGCAGGAGCTGCGCGACAACGGTGACACCGGGCGCACATTGCTGTTCTGCGCTGGTGTCTTGTCGAACATCGCGATAGCCGAATTGCACGCTCGCTATCCCGAAAACACCTACATCGACCTCGGGTCAGTGCTGGACGTCGAACTCGGGCTCGGACAGACCAGGAAATATCTGCGCAACGGACGATCCAGAGGCAAGACGTGCGTCTGGGCTTGAGCACCGCGCACGACACTGATTGCCGCGCCACAGCACGGTGCAGCAGGCAGCGAGTCCGCACGTGATTGCACCGCCGACAACCGCTCTTCCACGGGCTGAGACACCGAGTGTACCGCTGCGCTATCGGCTGTTGTCGCGCCTGTTGTGGCCGGCCATGTTGCTACTGAGTTGGCGGCAGGGGCGCACCGCTGGTGACCACACGCTGTTCTCACAGCGCCGCGCACGCGACCTGCCGACCCAACCGGTCGCCATCTGGGTACACTGCGCGTCGGTCGGTGAAATCAACACCGCGGCGCCATTGATCGACGCCTTGCTCGAACGCGGCCACACACTGGCCCTGAGCGTTATCACCCCGACGGGGGCGGAGACCGCGCGAAAACGATTCGGTCATCGACTGACTGTCTGCTATCTGCCGATTGACAAGCCCGGCTACTGCCGGCGTTTTCTCTCTGCGCTGAAGCCGCGAATCGGTCTGATTGTCGAGACCGAAATCTGGCCGCATCTTTTTGCCGAGGCACAATCGCTCGGCGTCGCACTCGCCGTCGTGAACGCCCGGTTGAGTCCACGTAGCCGAAACGCGCCTGCGTTCTTGCGGGGTGTGCAACGCAACGCCGTGTCAAGGCTGGAGCATGTTCTGGCGCGCGATGGCGAGGAGGCCGACGCCTGGAGAAACCTCGGCGCCGCTCCGGAGCGCGTCACAGTGGCCGGCAATTTGAAGTACGCGGCCCTGTCACGCTACGCCACCGACCCGCCACGGCGGTGTCCGGTGCGCTATTGGCTGGCCGCCTCGACGCACGCCGACGAAGAACGCGATATCGCAGCCGCTTGGATGACGCGACCCGAACGCAGAGATTGCTGCCTGGTGATCGCCCCACGCCACGTCGACCGCGCCGGCACCATTCGCCGCGAATTGGAAGCACTGGGCGCTGTTGTCGCTCAACACAGCCGCGGCGAGACTGCGGGACCTGACACCGACATCGTGCTCGCAGATACCTTCGGCGAAATGCAATCGTGGTACGCACACGCTGATGCCGTGTTTGTCGGTGGCTCGTTCGCACCGATCGGTGGCCACAACCTGCTGGAACCGGCCGCGTTCGGCCGTTGGATTGCCACCGGGCCGTCGCTGCACAATTTCACCCATGAAGCGGCTTTACTCGATGCAGCAGATGCGCTGGTCCGCGTGCCCGATGCCAAGGTCTTGGTCGAACGTGTCATCGGAGCCTTGGCCGACACCGACGCAACCCGTCAACGTGGCGCATGCGCACGCGAGGCCGTGACCAACGCCGCAGACGTGTTGCCGACTTATCTGGCCGAGATCGACGCGTTATACGCGCGATCGAAGGTGGACCACGCCGACTGATCAAACACACCCGCCTTCACCAGTGACCGCTTGAGGCGCTGACAATTCGACCTGCGCCAGGCTGCATCCGGTTGGCGAATTCGGCAGCGATCAAAATCGATGAGATGCCAGGTGGAACCACTGAGCAGAAGGTTGTCGAGGTTGAGATCGACATGGTCCAGACCGGCCGCGTGAAATTGCGCGACGGTCCGCGCCAGAGCGGTCCAATCAACCGCGTTCCCCTGCTTGAGCAACGAGCCGAGCCCGTGGGCATCGGGAATGCGGCGCGTAAGCAAGGCGGCGCGGTAGATCAGCCCCGAGCGCCGCAGGCCCGCCGCCATCGGCTCGGCAACCGGCAATCCGCGTTGCCACAGTTGCTGCGTGACACCCCACTCCCGCCAGGGACGAGAGCGCGTGAGACCAGTGAAGACAAACGCCGAGTCCGACACCTTGGCCGGCAACCCACCCCGGCGATACCAGCGCAACACAGCCGCGTGATCACCCACGTCCAACGCCCAGGCCGCACCCCGGCCCTTTGCCATCGGGGTCAAACCCGGCGTCGGCTCAAGACATTGCGCGGCGTCAAACGGTGCGCAGGCATCCGCTCGCCACCACCGCCACGGGCCGTCTTCGAGAATGTCGGGAGCCGATGCTGACTGGCGAATGGGACTGTACCGAGCGGAGATTCAGGCACGCGAGTGTATCAGTCGACCGAGCACTCGTTTCAAACAGCTCAACGCATCGGGAGGGCGGCATGCTCGCTGATGCCACTCACTTGACCAGCGCCGAAAACACAGCCACCAGCGACACCCCGAAACCTGACAGCGACCACGCTTCGGCAAGCATCCGAAAGGCGACACCGGCTGGCGCAAATTGCCATGGCAGCGTCACAGACCGACTGCTAGTCTTGCCGCACTCTCTGCCCCGGTCCTCGCTATGGCCGCCTTCTTGCGCAACACCTGGCCGCTGCTTGTAGGCATGCTGCTGATCATGCTGGGCAACGGTTTGCAGGGCACGCTGATCGGCGTACGCGGCTCGATCGAAAGCATGGACCCGGGCATGCTCGGCTACGTCATGTCCGGGTATTTCATCGGCTTCCTCGGCGGTTCGAAAATCACACCCTTGCTGTTGCGTCGCGTCGGCCACGTGCGTGTGTTTGCAGCGCTCGGATCACTCGTATCGGCCGCCTTCATTCTCTACGCCGTCTGGGTGAACCCGTACTGGTGGGTCTTTCTGCGCATCATCGTCGGCTTTTGCATGTCGGGGGTCTATGTCGTGGCAGAGAGTTGGCTGAACGACTCGGCCGACAACCAGACCCGGGGCAAAGCCCTGTCGCTCTATCTGATCGTGCAGATGGCCGGCATAGTCTTGGGACAGGTGCTACTCAATGCCGCAGACCCGGCGGGCTATGTGCTCTTCGTGGTGATATCGGTGTTGGTCTCGGTGTCCTTCGCGCCGATTCTCCTGACCGCCACGGCCACGCCGGTGTTCGAAACCTCGCGGCCGATGACACTGCTCGAACTTTACAAAGCCTCCCCCCTCGGCTGCGTCGGCTCGTTTGCACTCGGCGGTGTGTTCGCCGCGTTGTTCGGCATGAGCTCGGTGTACGCGACCGAACGCGGATTCAGCGTCGCGGAAGTGTCGACCTTCATCACCGCAATCTACGTTGGCGGTATGGTGTTGCAATACCCGATCGGCTGGCTCTCCGATCGCCTGGACCGTCGCGTGTTGATCATCGCGGTCACGGCCAT
>CALDHJ010000314.1 GCA_937941555.1 uncultured Granulosicoccaceae bacterium
CCCGATCGTGGCTGACAAAAATCAGCGTGCCGTCAAATTCCTCAAGCGCGTAATTCAGCGCCTCTATCGACTCCATATCGAGGTGGTTCGTTGGCTCATCCATGATCAACACATTGGGCTGCTGCATGATTGAGCGACCAAACAACAATCGGTTCTTCTCGCCACCAGAACACACGTGCGCCGGCTTTTTGAGCTCTTCATGAGAGAACAACAAGCGACCCAGTGTACTGCGCACGATCTGCTCGTCTTGGTCTTCGAGTCGCCACTGACTCATCCAATCGAAAACCGACAGGTTGCCCTCGAACTCATTGGTCGCGTCCTGAGGCACGTAGCCGAACTGAGCATTCTCCGCCCAGGTCACCGAACCCTGGTTTGAATCGATGTCACCTGTCAGGCATTTGAGAAACGTTGATTTTCCGACGCCATTCTCGCCAATAATAGCAAGCTTGGCACCCGCTTCGACGATGAAGTCGCCACCACTGAAAAGCGGGCCCTCGTCAAAGCCGTGCCCAAGGCCTTCGAGCGTCACCGCTTGACGGTGCAGCTTTTTGTCTTGTTCAAACCGGATATACGGACTCACTCGACTCGACGGTTTGATGACATTCAGCTGTATCTTGTCGATCTGCTTGGCCCGGGAGGTCGCTTGTTTTGCCTTCGACGCGTTAGCGGAAAAGCGACTGACAAACTGCTGCAAATCGGCGATTTGCGCCTTCTTCTTGGCATTGTCCTGTTGCAACCGCTCACGCGCCTGGGTCGACGCAATCATGAAGTCGTCATAGTTTCCCGGATAGACACGCAGTTCGCCGTAGTCGATATCGGCCATATGGGTGCAGACGGTGTTCAGAAAGTGCCGATCGTGGGAAATAATCACCATCGTTGCTTTCTGGCTGTTCAGCACACCCTCGAGCCAGCGGATGGCGTGGATGTCCAGGTTGTTGGTGGGCTCGTCGAGCAACAACAGGTCGGGTTCCGAAAACAACGCTTGAGCAAGCAGCACACGAAGCTTCCACCCCGGCGCCACCTCGCTCATCGGCCCGTGGTGCAAACCGATCTCGATACCAGCCCCGAGAAGCAATTCGCCGGCACGACTCTCTGCGGTGTAACCGTCCATTTCCGCAAACTGCACTTCGAGCTCGGCCACTTTCATGCCGTCGTCTTCACTCATGTCCGGAAGCGCGTAGATGCGATCGCGTTCCTGCTTGATGGCCCAGAGTTCACGGTGACCCATGATCACCGTGTCGATGACCGAATAGGCCTCGAAGGCGAACTGATCCTGCTCCAACCTGCCGATGCGGATGTCCGGCTCCAGCGCAACATTGCCCTGAGTGGGTTCAAGCGATCCATCGAGGATGCGCATGAAAGTCGACTTTCCACACCCGTTGGCGCCAATCAGCCCGTAGCGGTTGCCGTCTGCAAATTTGACGGAGATGTTTTCGAACAACGGTTTGGCACCAAATTGCATGGTGACGTTGGCGGTCGTGATCACGGTTCGGCCTCGAAAAAGACTGCGGTTGACATAAACCGCCCATTGTACCGAACCGAACCCCGATACGGGCAATCCGAAGACACTCGCCAGTTGTCCGACGTTGTTCAGACTGCTCCCGAACCGGATCTACAGGAGATGCATCCGGCCAACGCAAACACCTAGCCCCCACACCCGATGCTGCCTGCACCACCCGGAATACACCGCTCAGACATGTGACGGGCTTCACAATTTCGAATTGCAACACCCACCCTCACCACGCTCTTGGCGAGACAGCGGACTACCGGCATATTCACTGAAGGCGAATGCCTCCAATTCGCAGTGAGCGCACGAATTGTCAGATATTTCAAGGATCCAGCGCCAGCTTCTACTCGAATCCACCCGGAAACCGAACGCTGAAGTGCGACCTGATCCGTTGACATTGACACCCGTGTCGATAAGCTCGGAATCGGTCGGGGTGCCGCCTTGTCGATGGACAAGCCCAACTCCGCGCTAACAGAACCCACACGATGTGCGCGCATATGATTGACACGACAGCCAAACTTCTCCGGTTCAGCATCCTTCCAGTCGTGTGCCTCGCGCTGAGCGCTTGTGGTGGTGGTAGCAGCAGCGGCGGCGGTACGCCCGTCGACCCCGCCGGTGGCGCAACCTCTTCTGTTTCGGGCTCGGTAAACCTCGCAGCACGAACAAACTTCGATTCCGACATCAACGATCCGGGCGCTCCGCTGGTCGACAATGGCGTGGCATCAAGAGCGCAGGCCATCGACAATCTGGTCGTGCTTCAAGGCTTTGCATCTCTCGAACCCACCGGGCGCTCAGGCGACGCATTCGAGTCCCGAGCAGATACCGACGACTTCTACCGCGTCAATTTGCAAGCTGGACAACGTGTCCAACTGCAAGTCGTCGACTTCACAGGCAACGCCGGGAATCGGGTTTTCAGCGGTGACCTCGACGTCGGGCTCTACGATTCCGATCTCACACTTGTGGATTTCTCCATTACCGCAACGGAGTTCGAGCAAGTTGTCGCCCCGGCAGATGGCTTGTATTACATACGCGTCCAGGCATTCTCCGGCGCATCGAAATACGTTTTGAAATTGCTGACAACCGCAAATACGGCGTCGGTTCCCAACACCTTCAACACCGACTTCGTCACTGGACAAGCCATAGTCACCTACGAGGCGACCGCAAACCGGAGCGCGGCACAGAAGCTCGGCGCGCAGTACCAGGCCGCTGCCGAGCCGACATCCGGCCCGGTGCTGTTCAAATTCGATCAACTTCAGAAAGCGGCTCTTTCCGAAGCGGACAGTGAAATCGCCGCGACCAATCCCGAGACAATGGCAAAACTCGACACGCTGCGCACCATCAAGGAACTCAACAAGCAGTCGATCGTGAGCCGTGCCGAGCCGAACTACCGCCGCTATGCCTTTGCGACACCCAATGATCCGTTCTACTCGTTGCAATGGCACTATCCAAACATTCGCTTACCGCAAGCCTGGGACCTCAGCACCGGGCAATCCGTGATCGTAGCGGTCGTCGACAGCGGGGTCGTCACGGCCCTGCCGGACCTGCAAGCGAACATGCTGCCGGGCTACGATTTTGTTGACGATCTCGCAACAGCCGCCGACGGAGATGGCCGTGACAGTGACCCGACCGACCCTGGCAGTGGTCTCGGTCCCGGCTCCAACAGTTGGCACGGCACCCATGTTGCCGGCACGGTCGCCGCAGTTACCAACAACGGCTCCGGAGTCAGCGGCGTCGCCTGGAACAGCAAGATCATCCCGGTGCGCGCACTGGGCCGCGGGGGCGGTACCGCCTTCGATGTCATGGAAAGCATCAAATACGCAGCCGGACTGCCCAACGTCAGTGGCACCACACCGGCTCGCCGCGCCGACATCATCAATCTCAGCCTCGGCGGCGGCGGTTTTGTCCAGGCAGAAGCCGATGTGATGCGCCAGATAACCGATGATCTCGGGATCATCATCATCGCCGCTGCGGGCAACGAAAACACCTCACAACCGAGCTACCCGGCCTCGTACGACGGCGTCGTCTCTGTCAGCGCGACTGATATTCGCGGGGACCGCGCGCCCTACTCCAACTTCGGCAGCACCATCGATATCGCAGCGCCCGGTGGCGACACCTCAGCCGACCGCAACGGCGATGGCTATGTGGACGGGGTGCTGAGCACGGTGATAGACGAGAGCACTGGCACGCGCACGCCCGGATACCGCTTTTTGCAAGGCACCTCCATGGCTGCACCACACGTGGCGGGAGTGGCAGCCCTGATGAAATCGGTTGCACCTCAACTCACCTCAACTCAATTCACCGCGCTGCTTCAGTCTGGCCAGCTCACGGATGAAGCCGGTCCTGCGGGTCGCGACAACACCTACGGCTACGGGATCGTCAACGCACTGAAAGCCGTGCAAGCTGCGGTCAGCCTCGGAAACGGCAGCGGCATACAGACACCGATCATGACGGCGACACCGTCCGAGGTCACCCTTGGTGCCAGCGCGTCCGCACCGCTGAACATCGCCAATGCCGGCACCGGCACGCCCACGCTTGTTTCGGTGCAATCCGATGCTGACTGGTTGCAAGTCTCCGCCCAGTCAACTGATGCGTCGGGGCTCGGCCAATACGCCGTGTCGGCAAACCGCAGCCTGATGGACCGGGGCACCTATGTCGGCACCTTGTCGTTCAATTTTTCAAACGCGGCCACCCTCCGCGTCAGTGTGACCGCCACGGCCGGCGACGTCTCGACTGTCGGCAGACTCGGGCCTCACTACATACTGCTCTATGACGTCGACAACGAATCCGTTGCCGCACAGCTCCGCGGATCCGCGTCGAACGGAGTCATCCCTTACCGTTTCAGCGACATTCCAGCCGGACGGTATGCCGTGATTGGTGGCACCGATATCGACCGCGATGGCTTCATCTGTGACGACGGCGAAGCCTGCGGCCTCTATCCGACCGCTGCAGACAGTGAAATCCTGAACCTCTCGGGCAGCAACCTGAGCGGTATCGATTTCACTACCAACATCACGTCCGGCCTGTCTCAGTTGACCAATCAATCGCGGCAGGACGAAGCACCACTCGCGAGCCGGGATGGACTCGCGAGGCAACCGGACTGATGCGACGTGACCCGATCACCGTCAGGGAAGAACACATGACCGCAGCTCTGCAAAACAATGACAACGGCACTCGGCGAGTGACCCGGGGATTTTCCGGTCTGGCACTCGCCGCAGTGTCGATCCTCACCGCATGCGTCTCTCAACCCCGGCTGGAAGCCATGACACCCATTACACTGCTCTATGAGTCCCAGAACTGCGGCGTCCTCGAGCCCGGCATGGTCGTGCTGAAATCGACCGACAGTTGGGATTCGCTCAAGACCCGCCTACACCGTGCGAATCCGCTGAGCCCGGCACCGGTTATCCCACCAACGCCTGAGGATGAAGTCGCGTTGCTCGTTGCCTGGGGTCAGAAACCGAATGGATCCTATGCGATGGAACTCACATCAACCATGGCGGCAATTGACGGCGGCACACTGATCCTGCCGGTGAATTTCAGGGAGCCCGCACCGGGTACCTTCTCGACCCAGGCGCTGGTGAGCCCCTGCCTCGTGGTGGGTGTACCAGCGAACGGCGCCTTCGCCCGCGTTACCGCCGGTGAGCTCTCGGTCGAACTCTGACCGAGAGCCGCCACACAATCAGGCCATCGGCGCCTCGGACTCAGAACCGCGTTATCCACTCTTCCTGCTCGGGCAGGGGTGCGCCTTCGATATTGGCTTCGAACGCCACCAAGCGTTTGTGGATCGAGATCAGATCAATGATCGTCGGCCACGCGTTGGCCAGGTACTGCAATGACCCCTCGACCTTCCCGAAGGCCTGACTGACCTGCTGGAAGAAACCGAAGGTAATGGCACCGGAGATGATGGTCGGGCCGAGCGCTATCAATGTGATGAAGTTTGAAAACTGCAAATACCCGAAGCGGAAGACGCCGAAATACATGTAGTGGAAGAAGAGCCTGAAGTAGTTCTTCTTCAACGCCTGATACAACTCACCAATGTGCTCGGGGCCCGCTTTGTCGGAGTTGTCTTCGCCGTACACGAGTTCCTTTCGAAACGCCGCCTCGACCTTTTGATTGTTGAACTCCAACCCGGGCAGTTTGATGCCCACGACCGCCATGAGCACCGTGCCGAATAGCGCCGAACCGACTGCGACGTACATCAGCGACCCGTCTACTGCACCAATGAAAGGCAGCTCCTCGACCTGCGCTGACAGACTGAGCAGAAGGGGAAGAAAGGCGATCAGCGTCATGATGGCATCCACCAACCCTTCACCCAGAGACTCCATGATGCGGGCAAAACGTTGGGTGTCTTCCTGGACACGCTGCGCGGCACCCTCGACCAGTCTCAATTTCTGCCAGTAGTGCATGTAGTAGTTGTTCATCGCCGTTCGCCAGCGGAATAAATAGTGTTTGGTGAAGAAGCTCACGACCACCAGTACCGTGATGTTCACCATCAGCACCGGCAAAACCGTGGTCAGGTGGCTCCAATATTCTCGTGCCTCGATCGAGCCCGGTTCGCTCAACGCACGTTGAATCAGATCGTAAAAGCCGCCGTACCAGTCGTTCATGAAGACTGAGACCTGGACCGTGAAGTAGGACACCACCACGATCAGGGTCGTGCCGCACACCGCCCAGCGATACCACCCATTCTGCCCGTGCACGATCCAGAGCAATGGAAACACCACACCGCAGCCCAGGATGTAGACATACACCCAGAGCTTTTCCGGCGACAGAAACGGCGGCCGTTTGCCCTCGACAATGGCAGGGGTGTATTGCTCCGCCCAGTCCAGCGCCGGTTGCCAGGTCTCGAGGAATCCGAACCACAG
>CALDHJ010000315.1 GCA_937941555.1 uncultured Granulosicoccaceae bacterium
GCAGACTGGAGCCGCTTCGCCTGCGATCAACTCGGCATGCAAGCGCTCGACGGCGGCGGCGCACACCACAGTTTCCGCATGGACGCGCAAGCACAGCGCTTCGTCGTCTCGAACGAACCGGGGGACACCCTGGCCTTTCTCGGCTGGGAAGTGGAGTCACGCGCCGACCTCGACCACTACGCGGCGCGTCTCGAGCAGGCGGGCACCGCGGTCACACCTGGCTCGCGCGCACTCGCTGACCGGCGCCTGGTGGGCGACCTGGTGCACTTCAGCGATCCCGCTGGCAACCGAATCGAGTTGGTGGTCGACCCGATGCAAGCCGACGACCCGTTCCAACCGGGTCGACCGATCAGTGGCTTCGTCACCGGTGCGCTCGGCATGGGCCACGCCGTGTTGCATGTGCCAGACGCAATGGCGCTCGTGCCGTTCTACCGCGACCGGTTGGATTTTGCCGTCAGCGACTACGGCATGAGCCCGGTGCCGATGTTTTTCTTTCACGTCAACGGTCGCCACCACAGCTTCGCGATCATCGGCTCGGGGCGAGCCGGCCTGCACCACTTCATGGTGGAGTACGGCAACCTCGACGATGTCGGCCAGGGCTACGACCTTGCACTCACGCGCGATGAAAGCATCGCATACACCCTCGGCCGCCACACCAACGACTACATGACCAGCTTCTACGCCCACACCCCGTCCGGCTTTTTCATCGAGAGCGGTTGGGGTGGGCGCGTGATCGACACCGCAACCTGGGAGCCACACGAAACCCACTGCGGACCGAGCTTCTGGGGGCACGATCGCCCGTATCTCCCCGACGCACAACGCGACGCGTTTCGGGATCTGCGCACGCAAGCCGCGCGCGATGGCCTGCGCGCACCGCCGGTCGCCGACTGCCCGTGGCTCTACGACCTGCTGCACCGGCGATGAGCAATACCGAGTGCGATGTCGCGGTCGTCGGCTGCGGTCCGACCGGTGCAACCCTCGCGAACCTGCTTGCCCTGAGCGGCGTGCAGGTTGCGGTGTTCGAACGCAGCGAGGCGCTCTACCCGCTGCCGCGTGCCGTGCACTTCGACGACGAGTGCATGCGCCTGTTTCAAACACTCGGCATCAGCGACGCACTCAGCGAACGCGTGCGGGTCAACCCGGGTATGCGCTTTGTCGACGATGCCGGCACACTGCTGCTCGACTGGCCTCGACCGCAGCAACCCGGACCGCAAGGGTGGCACGCAAGCTATCGCCTTCACCAACCCGACCTCGAGCAATTGCTGCGTCAAACGCTGGACACCGCCCCGTACGCAACCCTGCACAGCGGCCAGGCGGTCACGGCAATCGAACAGACGCCAGACCGGGTGTCGCTGGATGTCACCGATACCCGGACGGGTCGAGCGTCGCGCCGCGTGGCGCGCTATGCGGTGGGTTGCGACGGTGCGCACTCGACGGTGCGCGAGGCCATGGGCGCGGGCTACCACGATCTCGGCTTCGCCGAACGCTGGCTGGTTGTCGACCTGCTGCTCAAACGCGAGCGCCCGGATCTCGGTGACCACACACTCCAATATTGCAACCCCGATTACCCCGCAACCTATTGCCGCAACCCGGGCAAGCGCCGGCGCTGGGAGTTTCGACTCGACCGCGACGAGGGCGATGCAGACGCCACCGCACCGGCCGCGCTGTGGACGCGGCTGTCGCGCTGGGTGTCCACCCGCGACGCCGACATCGAACGCGCGGCGGTCTACACCTTCCGCTCGGCGCTCGCGACGCAATGGCAGACCAGTCGCCTGCTGCTCGCCGGCGACGCGGCTCACCTGACACCGCCCTTCATGGGCCAGGGCATGTGCGCCGGCCTGCGCGACGCGGCCAATCTGGCATGGAAGCTCGCGCACTGTGTTGCCGACGATGCAGCGCAACCGCTGCTCGCGACCTATGAAGCCGAACGCGCCCCGCACGCGCGCGCCTATATCGACACCGCCATGCGGCTCGGCGGTCTGATCAATGCAGCCGACCAGGACGGCGCCCTCGAACTTGCGGAATCGGGGTCACGCACGCTCGCCTCCCTGTCTCGGCGGCTTGGCGGGGTGCCCGAGAATACCCACCCCACGGTCGGCCAGCTGATGCCGCAGCCCATACTCGCAGACGGCCGCCGCCTCGACGACGCGGTCGGCTATGCGCCCGCGCTGCTTACGCGCGAGGCTGTACCGGGCGCACACGCTCACAACGATATCGCTGTATTCGACGGCGACACCCACCCGGACATCGGCGGTGCACTCGACACACTGGGGGTCCACGCGGTTCGGGTCCGGCCAGACCGCTACGCCAGCGAGGTGGCGTGCGACGCCGAGACTGTCAAGCAGTGGCTGCGGTGATGACGCGGCGGACTGCTATCATGCCGGGCTAGCTCGAAGCCACCAGATACCCCCATGAAAGCCCGCATTGCCGAACTCCTTCAAACCGCCGTCGACCAACTCGTCGCCAACGGCACACTGCCCGAGGGCACGGCGCCGGCGATCCGCGTGGACGACAGCAAGGACAAGGCGCACGGTGATTTCGCGAGCAACCTCGCGATGATGCTCGCCAAGCCGGCCGGCTCGCCGCCGCGGGCGGTCGCCGAGGCCCTGGTCGCAGCCCTGCCTGC